>NZ_JBHUOR010000001.1:0-5752 GCF_042686175.1 Kurthia populi
TACGAATAACAATATTGCGATTGTCGGTAATCAAATGAAGCTACCAAAATTAGGACTTGTAAAATTTGCGAAGTCGCGTGATATTGAAGGTCGTATTCTAAAAGCGACAATTAAATACAATGCGAGTGGTACGTTTTACGTGTCTGTCCAATGCGAAGTACCAGACTTTAAGCCATTGCCTCAAACAAATGAAGCTGTAGGAATTGATTTAGGTATCACCGATTTTGCGATTCTGTCTACTGGACGTAAAGTGGATAACCAACGCTTTACAGCCAAAATGGAGCAGAAGTTAAAACGGGAGCAGCGCAAGTTATCACGTCGCTACGAGCAAGCGAAAAAAGAGGGTCGTGATTTACGTGAGTGCATGAACTATCAAAAGCAACGTCGTAAAGTGGCTTGTTTGCGTGAGCGTGTTGCTTTTCAACGTGAAGATTTTTTAAACAAGCTATCAACGGCATTGATTCGTCAATATGACGTCATCTGCATCGAAAACTTAAATACCAAAGGTATGATGAAAAATCATAAGTTGGCAAAAGCGATAGCGGATGTGTCATGGTCTGAATTTGTGACCAAGCTAAAATATAAGGCAAAATGGCTCAATCGAAAAATTGTCGAAATCGACAGATTCTTCCCATCGAGCCAACTTTGTCATACTTGCGGTCATCGAGATGGCAAGAAACCATTAGATATTCGTGTGTGGACTTGTTCATCTTGTGGTACGACACTAGACCGAGATATTAATGCAAGTAAGAATATCTTAATCGAAGGGTTAAGACTTTTAAAGCAACAACCGTAGGAACGACGGGGATAGCCTACTAAAAAAAGTGAAGCCGCTGTNCGGTCTCTATCAGGCTTTCCAACTATTACGCTGCATTGACCAGGGAAGGGCCTTTTCGGTATCATCAGTGAGGAAGCTACAAGTAATTAAACGCTGTGCAGGAACGATTAGTATTTTGCACTTATGCGTATTACCGTCGTTTTACTTATTTGCTGAATTTGATGATGCACCCGGTGTTATTTTTGTCGGATTAATTGTGCCATTTGCATCGTTAGTCATTGCGGTGTTTGCTGCACTATTACAAAAATTATTGCAGGAAGCCATTGAAATGAAATCAGAAAACGAATTAACGATCTGAGGTGAGAGAATGGCGATTATTGTGAATATCGATGTGATGCTCGCGAAACGAAAAATGAGCGTGACAGAATTGTCTGAGCGTGTGGGGATTACGATGGCGAACGTATCCATTTTAAAAAATGGAAAAGCGAAGGCTGTTAAGTTTTCTACGTTAGAAGCCATTTGCGAGGCATTGGATTGTCAACCAGGCGATATTTTAGCCTATGAAAAAAAGAATGAAGAGAATTTGTGAACAATGTATGCTTTTAAAGCATGTTTTTTCCAGTAAAGTTTAATTTGGGGTTATTTTTTGTGACATTATGTCATATGATAAAGGTAATAATATGCCGAAAGGATGAGTTCAATGTTTGAAAAAATTCTTGTAGCAATTGATGAATCAGATTTAAATGCCAAAATTTTAGAGGCGGCAGCAGAGCTAGCTAGCTTAAATAACGGAATTGTAACGATTGTCAATGTACATCAAAATCCAATCGCACCTGCCTACCCATATGATGTCACACGTGATTATGTGAAAACGGTAAATGAAGGTTTACTAAAAGACAGTGAAGAACGTTTAGAGAAAGCGAAAGAAATCGTACTTTCGAAACATCCTGAATGCGTGATTGAACTCGTATCATTAGCTGGAAACCCAGCGGATAAAATGCTTGAGTATGCAGAAGAAACAAAGCAATCTGTCATTGTCATCGGTAGTCGTGGTTTACGTGGTTTAAAAGGAATGCTACTAGGCAGTGTCAGCTCGAAAATTGCACAGTTATCACCATGCCAGGTGCTTATCGTTCATTAAATAAACAAAAGGGAATTGCGTCTACTGCGCAGTTCCCTTTTTTTCGTAGTCTTTTCTTAATATGCTCATCACAATTTCATCCGAATAAACGCCATCCCACAGTAGTTTCTCACGTAAAATACCCTCTACTTGAAAACCAACTTTTTCATAACTACGCTTTGCATGTGGATTATGACTATACACTTCAAGCTGCAAACGGTTAAGCTTTAACACATCAAATACATAGCGGACAGCTAACAAAACAGCGCGTGTGCCATAGCCTTTACCGGTGTTTTTCATGCCAAGCATCGCAATACGAAAATAGGCGAGTTGATTGATTACATCTATTTCGACAATGCCACCTTCGCCAATCATCGTGTCATCTTCGCGTAAGCAGACTGCAAAATCTATGCGACTGTCATCATCCTCACAAGTCACAATATGTTGTCGTACTTGTTCTACAGTGAATAAAGAATGTGTGCCTGTTAAATAACGAATTTCTGGTTCGGTAACGGATGCATGAATCGCCTCGGCGTCTCGTGGTGTGACAGGACGTAAATAGAGTACCTCATCTTGTATGAGCATAGCGCTCGCTCCTTTTATATAATCGATTAGTTTTAACATAGCATAACCCTCTGATTTTGGTGAAATTCCTTTTTTAGATGAAACTAGTTGACGAGGTGAAAATACCATGTTATTATTTATCTAGAATTCAAGATAAATAATTTCAAAATAAATGAATTCGAGATAAAGAGGTATAATAATGAACTTTTTAAATAAATTATTCGGTAAAAAGGAAGAGGTAAAAGACATGGCAGAATTAAACATTGGTATTATTTTAGGCTCAACACGCGAAGGTCGCGTATCACCACAAGTTGGACAATGGGTAAAAGAAATCGCAGACAAACGCGGCGACGCAAACTACACCATTATTGATATTGCAGATTACGATTTACCATTACTAGGTACAGCAGAAGCACCAGGTGCACAAGCATGGTCAGAAATCGTTGCCAAACAAGATGGCTTTGTATTCATTACACAAGAATATAACCATTCAATTACGGGCGCACTTAAAAACGCATTAGATTACTTACGTGTTGAATGGAACAACAAAGCAGCAGGTATCGTATCATATGGTTCAGTTGGTGGTGCACGTGCAGCAGAACATTTACGCGGCATCTTAGGCGAATTATTAGTAGCGGACGTTCGTGTACACCCAGCATTATCATTATTCACTGACTTTGAAAATGGTGAATTCAAACCAAAAGAAGTTCAAACTGATTCAGTAAACCAAATGTTAGATCAAGTAATTCCTTGGTCAAAAGCGCTTTACACAATTCGTTAATTTATAAAAAAGCAGGTAGCGTCTTTATGACGCTGCCTTTTTTTGTTTTTCTCTACAGGACAGCAGATGATAACTTTACCTATCTAGAAAATAAGTGATAAGTGGATTAATCGGTTTTTCCGATAATTACGAAGCTTTTTTTACATGAATATTCTTGTTTTGGTGTCTTTTTTTAAAATATTATGACAATTTTAGCCGAATATTCGGCTAAACCTTCAAAAAAAACAGAAAATAGCGTAGAATAGGATTCATCATTATTCCACAAGGAGTGTATTACATTGACGACAACAGTTAAACGCGCTTATAACTTAAATGCAGGTCCATCAGCATTACCACTTGAAGTCCTACAAAAAGCTCAAGAAGAATTAGTAGACTTTAAAGGTGCTGGCATGTCCGTAATGGAAATGAGCCACCGTAGTAAAGAGTATGATGAAGTACATACGGAAGCCATCGCACGTCTTAAAAAACTTTATAACATTCCTGAAAATTACGAAGTGTTATTTTTACAAGGCGGCGCAAGCTTACAATTCACAATGCTTCCAATGAACTTCTTAAAAGAAGGTCAAACAGCTAGCTACGTACAAACTGGTTCATGGTCAGAAAAAGCATTCAAAGAAGCAAAAGTTTTAGGGAACGCTGTAATCGCTGCAAGCACAAAAGAGAACAACTACAAAAACATCCCAGCATTTGATGAATTAAATTACAATGCGGATGATGCATACGTGCATATCACATCGAATAATACGATTTTCGGTACAGAGTGGGCAGAGTTCCCAGACACTGGGGACGTGCCGCTTGTAGCTGATATGTCGAGTGATATTTTATCGAAGCCAGTAGATATCTCTAAGTTTGCGATGATTTATGCAGGTGCTCAAAAGAACCTTGGCCCTTCAGGCGTAACGGTTGTTATCATTCGTAAAGAATTCCTAGAAACAGCGTCAGAAAATGTACCAACTATTTTAAGCTACAAAACACATGCTGACAAAAACTCACTTTACAACACACCACCAACATTCGGTATTTATATGTTAGGTGAGGTATTAAAATGGGTTGAAGCACAAGGCGGTGTTGAGGCAGTAGCAAAACGCAATGAAGAAAAAGCTGCATTAATCTATGATGTTATCGATGCAAGCAACGGCTTCTACACAGGTCATGCAGTAGAAGGTAGCCGTTCACTGATGAACATTACATTCCGTGTAGCTGATGAAGAATTAGAAAAACAATTCTTAGCAGAAGCAAAAGAAGCAGGTTTTGTTGGCTTAAATGGTCACCGTTCAGTTGGCGGTTGCCGAGCGTCTACTTACAATGCCGTGCCATATGAAACTTGCCAAGCACTTGCGAACTTCATGAAAGATTTCCAAGCAAAGCACTAAACTTTCCTTTCTTTAGAGGTCAGACTTTGTTATAATAGATAAGCTTAATAACGAACGGAATATAAAAAACGACGTAACGCACTTTTGTGCGCTACGTCGTTTTTGTCGTTTCTGGAAGTCTTGAGGGAGGGAAACTTTTTGGACGTATATAAAAATTTACGTGAAGGGGAAAAAGGTGCTTGGGTTAGTATTTTCACGTATCTCTGTTTAAGTGCCTTAAAATTAACGGTTGGTGTTGTCGGAGGATCGGAAGCACTTAAGGCGGATGGTCTGAACAATACGACGGATATTATTGCCTCTGTTGCGGTACTAGTAGGGCTGCGTATTTCACAGCGTCCACCGGATGAGGACCATCATTATGGCCATTTACGTGCTGAAACAGTTTCATCATTGCTCGCTTCATTCATTATGGCCGTTGTCGGCTTACAGGTTGTTTTTAATGCGATAAAAAGTTTCTTTAGCGGTGAGCATGAGGCACCATCTATGCTAACTGCTATCGTCGCAATCTTTTGTGGTATCGTCATGTACATCGTTTATCTATATAATATTCGTCTCGCACGACGTATTAAAAGTTCGGCTGTCAAAGCGGCAGCGTATGATAATCGCTCGGATGCGTTAGTGAGCTTTGGAACAGCTATCGGTATTTTTGCTGCTATTTTTGGTTTCCCCATCATTGACTCAATTACAGCGGTATTAGTTGGTTTACTGATTATTAAAACCGCCTATGATATTTTTGTTGAGGCTGTGCATACTTTAACGGATGGCTTTGATGAGCATGAGTTAGTAGAAATTAAAACGCTTATTCAACATGTAAATGGAGTCATTGAGGTAGAAGATATGAAAGGGCGTATGTCTGGGAATATGATGTTTTTAGATGTTACGATTACGGTTGATCCTAAAATGGATGTGGTCCAAAGCCATCACATTACAGAAGTAATCGAGGGCGTTATTCGTGAATATAACCCGTTTGCGGTGACACTTGTTCATATAGAGCCGGCTGATTATGCTACAATATAAGAGAACGAATTTTATATAGGAGCATTCCTGTTAGAAGGATTTTCAGAGACTTGAAAACAAAAAAGCCCTCCTGTATGATGCTTGAGTGTCAACTGGCATTGACGCGCATAATATACAGA
>NZ_JBHUOR010000010.1:0-16610 GCF_042686175.1 Kurthia populi
CTTTCATTGATCAACAATCGACCAAGAAAGTGCCTCAACTGGAATACCACACAGGATGCATTTGAATGTGAAGTGGTGCAGTTAATTTGACAATCTATCACATAATAATAATTATATACCATCTATTTACATTTCGTATCACCTGTAATATAATTATTACATATGAAACCTATTACTAATGGCGACGAGCTACTTTTGTTTTTGGAGGCTTTGTCTAATCCACATCGTTTGAGAATTATTCGTATTTTAGCGACTGGCAAGCAATATGTGAGTCAGTTGGCGAGAGAGCTTGGCATGAGCAGGCCCCTTCTCTACTTACATTTACAAAAACTTGAAGAGGCACACATTGTTTCAAGTGATATGGAATTGCTCGATAGTGGGAAGGCAGCGAAATACTATACATTAAATTCATTCGAACTGGAATTAAATGAGGCACTTATTTCTACCCTAGCACCATCTCTTACATTGAAGAAAAAAACCAAGGAGGATGACTCAAAACAATAGCAAGCCATAAGGAATCAGTAAACAAATTTAAACGAATGGAGTAATTAACAGATGACAAATATGGGCGATATGTTTTTTACAGCAATAATGTTTGGTATTCTTTTAATACCGATTATTTTAATTATTTTTGCACTCGTTGCTTACAAGAAGAACATGAAACGTGCAGAGGAAAAATTAAAAATTGAGAAGCAACAAACCTTTACACTTCAAAATCAAGTAACAGAGTTAACAACTCGCGTGGAAAAACTCGAAAATGTATTGCGAGAAGTTGATTAATTAAAAAAAGGCTGGGACATACGTGTAAAAACAACCACTCCTATGAGCATAAGGAAAACCGAAATCGCACTGTGGCGCGATTTCGGTTTTTCGTTGTGAACGCTAAAAAAGAAAAATAACGTGCTTTGTCCCAGCCTATTTTTCATATTTAAATAAAATCAATTTTGGTGATAGCTGTGTTTCCTTTGTTTTTTTGTAGCCAAACTTCTCGTAAAAATGATGATTTCGAAAGCTTAAATACGGCGTATACAGTGTCCAAAGTTTCACATTCGGAAATTTCTCCTCTAAAAAATGTATCGACATCGTGCCCAGTCCTTTATTTTGATAGGCTGGTGAAATGAATAATTTGTCGATATGCATGCGTTCATCATTGCCTCGTGCATCAAGAGCACCAATAATCTCGTTATCATCTAAAATCGTAAAATGATGAAAGGCGCGAATATTTTCCGCTAGCTTCTCATATGTTTCACAAGCGGGATTTGTTTCAACGTCGTCATACTTCATCAAATCCTCTTGAAATGCAGCTTGCTGAATAGGTAGTAACGCATCAATATCCGCTCGTTCTGATTTTCTAAATACTATGGTCAAATGAAGCCCCCCTCTCATAATTTTACATTATTATACAGCTATTAATTTGCATGTCAAATCCATTTAGTTAATACTTAAATAGCGCGATAATCACTAAAATAATATGTCTCTTTTTTTCCACTTTACCGAATAAAATGACTTATTAAAACCTCCTTTCTATAAAAATGATGTTATTTTCCATCGTATTATATTGACAAAATTTTTAGTTGCGATAGAATTAAAGACAATTCAAAACATTTGTATAAAACAAAGGCTATGAAAAGAAATAGTATCAATTTATTTTTACAGACAGAAAGCTACCGGTTTGATGAGAGGTGCATGTAAAACGATTGAGAATTCATCTTGGAGCTGTGTACCGAAAAGTTGATTCTAAGTAGGCTACACCGGTAGGCATCCGTAATCATGTGCAAAAGTATCGTCATGTATTGACTGTACTTTCTAAGGTAAGCAATGTAAGTTGCTTATGAATTAAAGGTGGTAACACGAGTTGAATCGTCCTTTTGGGTAATCCAAAGGGACGTTTTTTTTATGCTTTTTGCACAAATCATTTGAAAAATCCACACTATAAGGAGTACAAAGTTATGAAAGAAAATCATGAAGAACCACAATTAAAACGTGGGTTAAGCAATCGCCATATGCAGTTAATTGCACTTGGTGGCTCAATTGGGGTCGGCTTATTTTATGGTTCAAGCTCAACGATTCAATTAGCTGGACCTGCTGTATTATTAGCCTATTTAATTGGTGGCTTAGTTATCTTTACAATTATGCGTGCGCTTGGTGAAATGGCTGTAGCTGAGCCTATTTCCGGTTCATTCAGTACGTATGCGAATAAATATTTAGGAAAATTTGCTGGCTTCTTAACGGGCTGGACGTATTGGTTCATGTGGATTGTCGTTGGGATGGCTGAACTAACAGTCGTCGGCGTCTATATCAATTACTGGTTCCCTGACATTCCACAATGGGTAACAGCACTTGTTGTCCTTGTATTAATGACACTGATCAACTTAGCAGCTGTAAAAATTTATGGTGAATTTGAATTCTGGTTCGCGATGATTAAGGTCGTTGCCATCGTTGCGATGATTCTAGTCGGCTTATGCATCATTTTCTTTGGTGTTGGTAATGGCGGCGAGCCAACCGGCATTAGCAATCTGTGGGAACATGGTGGCTTCATGCCAAACGGCTTTGAAGGCCTGCTTATGTGTTTCGTGTTAGTTATGTTCTCATTCGGTGGTGTTGAGCTTGTTGGGGTAACAGCAGGCGAGGCGAAAAACCCTACAAAAACGGTACCAAAAGCAATCAACAACATCGTATGGCGTATTTTAATTTTCTACATTGGGGCACTTGGTGTAATGATGGCCATCTACCCTTGGACTGAAGTTGGTTCAAATGGTAGCCCATTCGTGCAAATTTTCGATGGTATTGGGATTCCTGCAGCCGCACATATTATTAACTTCGTTGTTATTACCGCTGCAGTATCTGCATTCAACAGTGGTCTATACGGCTCTGGTCGTATGCTATTCAACTTATCACTACAAAATCAAGGTCCAAAGGTATTCAAGAAAGTTAGTAAAAACGGGACACCTGTACGTGGGATTTTATTCTCGTCTGCAATGCTTCTAATCGGCGTTGTCCTAAACTATATTGTGCCAGAGCAAGTCTTCACCTACATTTCTGCCGTCGCAACAGTTGCCGTTATTACGAGCTGGACGATTATCTTATGTACACAAATTAAATTCCGTAAATCAAAATCAAAACAAGAAGTATCTGCTCTTCAATTCAAAATGCCTTGGCATCCGATTTCTTCCTATATTGCACTTGCATTCCTATTAATGGTTGTTGTCCTAATGGCCTTCATTCCTGCAATGCGCGTCGCCTTATATGTAGCACCAGTTTGGTTCCTGATTCTGTTCATCGGCTATAAAGGGCTTAAAAAATAAAAAAAGTACAACAGTCTTTCGAGATTGTTGTATTTTTTTATACTTACATATAGTAAAAACTTCGAGAAAATCTTATATTGATGCATTGTGTTAAAGGAACTTAAAAAAATTATTCATTTCAACGAGCATCTGATGACAAGAAATTTTTAAGACTTCAAATGATGCAACCTTCACACGAACGATACGTTGGTATTACTAACAAATAAGGAGGTATTTATATGGGATTTTGGTATTTTCTTATGTTAATTATCGGCGGTATGATTGTCAGTGTAGCTCTTATCAAACATTCAAAAAGCAATGCGGCAAAATGGTCTAAAGTATTTATCATTTCTTCGCAGAATCCCCCTCCCTCAAAGAACGTAGTGAGTAGGGAGGAGATGAATGCGAACCCAATGATTCTGCCAGTACTAATTTGTTGAAAAGAACATCTGTTCCTATTATACTATTCGAAAAAGGAGGTGTCTGTCATGCCACATCAAGCGTATAAATTCCGTATCTACCCAACTAAAGACCAACAAGCGCTCATCCATCAAACCCATGGGCATTGTCGTTTTGTTTACAACCATTTTCTTGAGTTGTGGAATACTTCTTATAAAGAAGAAGGAAAAGGATTGAATCGTTCCATTATGTCCAAAATGCTCACGAAAATGAAGAAACAAGATGATACCGCTTGGTTACGTAATGTAGATAGTGTGGCATTACAAGCCTCTTATGAAAATTTAATAGACGCTTTTCAACGTTTCTTTCAAAAGCAAAATAACTATCCTCGCTTCAAAAGTAAAAAGAATCCAGTTCAAAGTTATACTACGAAGAATACGAATAACAATATTGCGATTGTCGGTAATCAAATGAAGCTACCAAAATTAGGACTTGTAAAATTTGCGAAGTCGTGTGATATTGAAGGTCGCATTATGCGCGCAACGATTAAATACAATGCGAGTGGTACGTTTTACGTGTCTGTCCAATGCGAAGTACCAAACTTTAAGCCATTGCCTCAAACAAATGAAGCTGTAGGAATTGATTTAGGTATCACCGATTTTGCGATTCTGTCTAATGGACGTAGAGTGGATAACCAACGCTTTACAGACAAAATGGAGCAGAAGTTAAAACGTGAGCAGCGCAAATTGTCCCGTCGCTATGAGCAAGCGAAAAAAGAGGGTCGTGATTTACGTGCGTGCATGAACTATCAAAAGCAACGTCGTAGAGTGGCTTGTTTGCGTGAGCGTGTCGCGTTTCAACGTGAAGATTTTTTAAATAAACTGTCAACGGCATTGATTCGTCACTATGACGTCATCTGTCTTGAAGACTTAAACACAAAAGGCATGTTGAAAAATCATAAGTTGGCAAAAGCGATAGCCGATGTGTCATGGTCTGAATTTGTGACCAAGCTAAAATATAAGGCGAAATGGTTCGGTAGAAAAATTATTGAAATCGACAGATTCTTCCCATCGAGCCAAATTTGTCATGCCTGTGGTCATCGAGATGGCAAGAAACCATTAGCTATTCGTGTGTGGACTTGTTCATCTTGTGGTACGACACTAGACCGAGATATTAATGCAAGTAAGAATATCTTAATCGAAGGGTTAAGACTTTTAAAGCAACAACCGTAGGAACGACGGGGATAGCCTACTAAAAAAAGTGAAGCCGCTGTTTCGAGCAACTGGAAACAAGCAAACACTGTTCGTAGGAATCTCCCACTTCAAGCAACGTTCGAAGAACGGCTAAGTGGGGGTAGTTCAATAAATTCGTACGCTGCCAAATGCATGGCGCCCTGCGAATAAATAGTCGAGTATCCCCGTATAATACGGTACAAATTGCTTTTCGGCCATCATTTCTTTAATTTCCTGATGACTAGCCCATTTTACAGCTTGTACCTCGTCTGGCTGCAGCACTAGTTGTTCGATATCAACCTCTCGCTCTAACAAATAATAATCATCAAAGCCACGCTCAAAATTAACCGTAATATGCGGCCGCATTTTGTCAAATTGATGCGCCAGTCCAATTTCCTCAAACAGCTCTCGACCAATTGCTTGCTGACTTGTTTCCCCTTCAAGTGCGCTACCACCACAAGTAACATCCCACAAATTTGGCCAGCTATCTTTGAATGTTTGGCGCTGTTGAATGAGCATCTTTCCCTGCTGATTAAAAATACAGGCATGCACGACTAAATGATACTCTTCACTGTCCATTGGCTCGCCGCGATAGATTTTTTTCGCTTTCTTCATACGATGCTTATCGTAGACATCCCATTTCTCCACAAAATCACCCTTTCATCCACCCATTATGCAAAAAAAAGCCAAGCACCGTCTAGTGCCTGGCTTTCATCGTTATTTTTTTGGTTGTCGATTTGCCCAAATCGTCGCGATAATAGGTCCCGAAATATTATGCCATACCGCCGCAAAGGCACTTGGCAATGCGGTCATCGGCTCTGCCGCAAAATGCGCTTTCGCAAGTGATACGCCTAGTCCAGAATTTTGCATACCAACCTCAATACTGATGGCACGACGGTCTTGCACGCTTAACTTCATTAATTTCGCTGCAAAATAACCGAGTAATAGCCCTGCTCCGTTGTGTAGGAATACCGCTAAAAATACAAGAATACCTGCAGAAGCAATATTTTGCTGATTGCCACCCACTACTGCTGAAACGATAATAATAATTGCCACAACCGAAATTAATGGCACAACCGAAATACTTTTCTCGACAACAGTTGGCATTAATTTTTGAATAATAATACCAAGCACAATCGGTACGATAATTACTAAAATAATCGATTTAAACATCGCGATTGGATCAACTGGCATCCATTGACCTGCAAGGAAATACAGCAATGCCGGTGTCATAATCGGTGCTAAAATTGTTGAGCAAGATGTCATTGTAATTGATAATGGCACATTCCCTTTTGCTAAATAAACCATAACATTTGAAGCAGTTCCACCAGGTACAGAGCCTAATAGTACAAGACCCGCTGCTAATTGTGGTGGTAAATTTAACATGTATGCAATCGCAACTGCTGTTAGTGGCATAACCGTAAATTGTGCGATTAAGCCGATAATGACAGGCTTTGGATGCGTCAAAATTAATTTAAAGTCTGCTCCCTTTAATGTTAAGCCCATACCGAACATCACGATACCTAGTAATAACGTGATATACGGCGCGAATCCAACGAATGTAGATGGTGTTAAGTATGCAATAACGGCGATTAGTAAAACAAGAACCGCAAAATATTTCCCTGCGAATTGACTAATTGATTCTAAAATTTTCATATGTATCCCCCTAAAACTAAATTCAAGAATTTTCTGATAATTAAAATAATAACGAACTTAGGACAATTTGTAAATATATTATTTTCCACAAATTTCATGTTATAATGAAATAGAAATATTTAATAGAAAGCGGATGTATGATGTCAAAAGCACGAATTCTCTTTTTAATCATTATCACAGTCGTTATCGCAGCACTTTGCTGGATTACGTATGCAGGTGGTCGTGGTGATTTAGCCATTTATTATGTGATTGGCTTTGTTTTACTAATCGTTTTAGAAATCGTCCGTATCATCACGCAGAAAAAAACAAAATAACGGACCGAAGAATCGTTTCAAACGGTTCTTTTTTTATAAGTACTTACCTCAATTAATGGTGCTTATTGAAAAAAACCGGCATCACCTATCGTGGTGCCGATTTTTTATTTTGCTAAAGAACCTTGTCCAATAACTTCGTGGCCACGATCATCCAAATAAACAACGACATTTCCTTGTTTGTTCGTTTTAGAATCCAGAAAGACAATTTCATAGGCTTTGTCTTTTGCATAATCGGACTCAATCGCCTTTACTAAGGCATCTTTCACATCTATTTTCTTAACCGTCGAATTTGTTGGCGAAACCTCAATACGTTTTTGGTCGTCGTCACTTAAAGAATTGTAAGCAAGCATTTCTTTTGAATTAGCAGTTGTTGTATCCTCAGCGCAGCCTGACATCAAAAGTGCGATTACTGGAAGAACAGATGCAATTATTTTTTTCATATACTTTCCCCTCCTGTTAAATCGAACGGATAAATTAGCATTTTGTTCCTTATTTGGCTATTTATTATTAAAAACAGCCGAATTCCATCATTGTATTGTTATACTTACTATACAAAGGAGGGCTAATTATTTTCTATTTTTTCATTCCTACTATTATTGGTATTGGTCTCGTTATCTTCGGAGCGATAAAATATTCCAATATCATCATTACACTTGGCGCTAATGTTATCGTAGCACCTAATGCATTATTTATCGGCACAATGGCGACTGACGCACCAGGGAGTACACTAGCTGATTTTCTTAGAGGATTTCTTTTCGTCCAAATTATACCGCTGTTGATTCTTCTCTATTTTATTATTTTAAAAATCGTTAACCTAATTAAAAAGCAGCCTACTGCAAATACATAATAATTAAATTACATTAGGGAGTGCATCTTATGCCACTATCATTCGTGGCCATTATTGGCATTGTCGTCATTGTTTTCGGTGCCATTATGCATTCAGCCATTTTAATCGCACTTGGCGTCAATTTAATTGTAGCCCCTATATCTTATATAGGTGGCACCCTCTTAGCTGGTGGACCAGATACTACCATTATTGATTTTTTTAAAGGATTTCTCACTTTTCAACTCATTCCGCTTCTATTTCTTATTTTCTTTGTTATAAGAAGAAGTCGTAAAATCCTAAAAGGAGCTGCAAATTGATTACACTTACAAGAACACTTCGTTTAAATGAACTCGAAATTTTTAACGTTTTTAAAGACGGCGCATTGATTTGTATCACGATTCTTGAAGATACGAGACAGCCCTATAGCGAGCAGGATTTGCAACTTGACCCACTTTGCTCTATGCAGGAAGAAGATTTAATAATCGTTGAAAATGTTTTTAAATTTTACATTGTAGACGATAAACCATTATCAGCCGTGGACTCTCGATATGTTCATGAATTTTTCGCGGACCTCATTGAAACAAATGATTTCACCAATTTCATTATGCAAGATTTTGTGTACCCAGATATGTATGAGTTAATCGATTTACATAAGCTGAATGCCTATCAAAAAATCTTACAGCATGTCGGTTCCTCATACAAAATACCACCCATCAGTAAAAATAAGTGGAACCACCTTTCCCAGCAATCATGAAAGGCTGAGACAAAACACGTCATGTTTCTTTTTTAGCGTTCGCAAAAAAACCGGCACCGCGCCACCGCACGATTCCGGTTTTTCTTATGCTCATAGGAAAGATTGGCTTTACCAGCCTCTTTTTATTTTTCAGCGCTTTAGCTCTACTATTTTGGTCGCTACACTGTCAATAAATTGCGGGTCATGCTCGACAAAGAGCAATGTAGGCTTATAGTGCCGAAGCATTTTTTCAATTTGCTGCTGATTCCATATGTCTAAATAATTAAGTGGCTCATCCCATAAATAAAGCTCCGCTGGCTGTCCTAATGACTTCGCAAAGGCTACCTTTTTCTTCTGCCCCGCACTCATACGCTCAATGGGTACGTTGAAGACATCGCGCTCCATACCAAGCACACGCAAATTCGTTAGAAAATGTGTATAATCAATTTTCTGCTCCGCCGCAAATGCTTTTAATGTTCCGACATACTCATACTGCTGTTTCACCATACTCATCGTGAGCTGTGGTGATATTAGAACTTCCCCCGTCACCTCACCGTCAGATTTCTTTGTAAATAAATACGCCAGCAATGCCGTTTTCCCGCTTCCATTCGCGCCAGTAATCGCTAATTGCTCGCCCTGATAGAGCTCAAAGGAAATCGGCTGAAATAACGACACATCTCCGTAGCTCAGCGTCAAATTCTTCACACGTAGCACAGGATTCCGATGACGAACTAGGCAATTCATCGTCAAATCACTCACCGATTCAATATTGTGTAGAAGTTTCGTTTTTTCAGTCACCTGCGCTGCTACACGTTTTTCAATTGCCTTCGAACGCTTCATCATACGCGCGGCATCTGCTCGTACCTGTGCATCATGACTAGATGCCTCTTTACTTGCTGCCCACTGAGCTTTCTCCTTAGCCGTCCGATCGAGGCGATGAATTTCCGCTTTAAGTCGCTCATTTTGCGCTAGTTCATAGTGGTCCTGGTGCGCTTTTTGCTGACGATATGTTGAAAAATTCCCTTTATACAGCACAAGCTGACTGCGCTCAATCGCTAACACATGATCAATCACTTCATCTAAAAAATGACGGTCATGGCTCACTATTAAATAACCTTTTTTCGTCTTCAAATACGTAGCTAACAATGCGCGGCCCTGTGCATCTAAATGGTTCGTCGGCTCATCTAGGAGGATATAACTAGCCTCATCACAAAATAATGCCGCAAGCAATACCTTCGTCTGCTCACCGCCTGACAATTGCTCAAATGGCTGCCAAATAATGTCCTTCTCTAACTGTAGCAACTGACACTCACGCTCAAATTTCCACTGTTCAATCGGCATCACTTCATCAATCGCCGTATAAACAGGCCAGTCCGGATGCAAAAGCTTTTGCGGGAAGTAGCGAAAGGCTGTCGTTGAAGAAATCGTTCCACTATACGCATAGTCATTCATTAATAATTTTAATAATGTCGTTTTTCCGCGACCATTTCGTCCAACTAATCCAAGTCGCCACTGTGTATCAAGCACTAAATTCACCTGTTCAAAAAGCGGTTTTTCTAATTCATCAAAGCTAAACTGTACATCTTTCAATGTAATTGGCATATCCATTCCCCCCTTAGTTGGTGAATGCATATACATTAACAATTAAAAAATCCCTCTGAAAAAAGCCAGAAGGATTCCAAGTCATTATCGATACGTATAAGAGATAATAAATGGACAAACGAATCCTATTTTAAGTGAAAATGCATATACATTTTACGTTTAAAAATAGGTTATTTGTTCATTCCATTCATCATCCCTTCCTTGTTTTGTATAGCTAGCATATACTAATTATCCAAAAATTTCAAGCTACGAAAAATCGACTAGATTGCGCACTAGCTTTCGAATGACTGCAATAAAAGCAAACTGACTCATACTGTCAACCATTTCACCCGCAAATTCAATCAAAGCGTTATCAAGGTGTTCAAATTCCTGATGTTTTGGCATGAGAATAGTGAGCGGCTTTGCATACAGTGGGTCTGGCTGGTCCATCACACGAAAATGCACATGCGGAAATACACTATCACCCGAGTTGCCAGCGCGCGCAATCACATCGCCAGTCTGCACATGCTGTCCTTTTTCGACAGCTATTTTATCTGTCGAAAGATGTGCCAGCATACTATATTCGCCGCGCTCATGCGCCATCACAATATAGTTACCAAACCGGTCGTTTTCATTTCGCATACCGATTTTATTATTTGGAATAGTTGAAACAACATCCACAACACGACCATCTGCAGGTGCTACAATTTTTGCTTCAAATGCATCTTGCTGTTCAAGTATCGATGGATGTTGCGGGTTAGCAGCCTTTGTGAAATTCAGTGTTCCTGTTATGTAAGTTGGTAGCATTGCTTGTGACATCAATATCCACTTCAATTTAACTGGTGGTTTATAGTGGTTGCGTGTTTTTTTCATACCAGAAGGCGTCTCTACAAAACGAAACTGAAAAATTTCGCCATTTTCATCTGATGCAATATGTACTTGTCTTGACATTGGTTTTTTCGTCCACACTTCATAAAACTTATTATTAAACTTTTGTGTTTCGGCAATAGCGCCGTGAAAGTGGGCCATTTCCTTTTTTGCGAGTTGTTCAAATTCCTCAAAGCGCCACTTTTGCTGCAAGTCTTCCGTCATATTGTCATATAGAACACGAAAACATCCATTTAAAAATATCTTTCCATACATCGGTTTCTTTATCATCCTTTCTAAATTATAGTTGCGGTGCACGTAGGGTTGCTTCTACAAAATGAGAAAAAGCCTCTTGCTCCTCCATAAACGGGAAATGATTCGACTCTTCAAATATCGTCAAAGATGCATTTGGCAAAAGCTCCGCAATTTCATAACTAAATTCGACCGGACACTGTGCATCCTGTCTACCACAAAACACATAGGTAGGGACGATCGTTTGTGGCAATTGTGCACGTAAATCAAAGGTCTTAACTGCGACTTTTCTAAAGTAATCAAGCGCGCGACCTACTGTACGGCCACTATTAGGAATTTTTAATGCGCGCTCTACATTATCTCTCGTTGTAAAGGAAAGAAGTGTCCATTCAAATGACAATGACACGCGCTCCTCTCGAGTCGTTTGTGGATCATTCAACTCCTCCATAATCTCAATTATTCGCGTGAAATGTGGATTTTCCGGACAATAGATACTCGCCGGATGACTCGCATAGGCTTTACTTGCTGCACTGCTCCCACAAATACATTTCGTCAATGCATCCGGAGCTTCAATAGCATATTGTAATGCCAGCATTCCACCCGTTGAATGGCCCGCAAAGCCCCATGACATAAAGCCGAGTGCCTGTCTCACCGCTTCTAAATCCTTAATGACCTCTGTTAGCGCCATTTGCTCATCGTTATCGAGAGGTACGGAATTCCCGGCACCTCGCACATTGATTAAAAACACCTGATAATGTGCGGTAAATGGCTCCGCAAACCAATTGCCGATTTCATTAAAAGCTGAGTAAAAGTGGGTAATCGCTAGCGGCTCCCCTTCACCTTTCACAAAATATTCAAACTGCCCTCTTTGCGTAGTAATCATCTGCTGCTGCCACATATAAATTCCCCCTTCTATTTATTGTATAGAAATTTTTTCTATTTCGGTAGAAAAAATGGGTAAAAATAACAAAAATCGTTTTTTTCGTCGTACGTATGCTACTATTTGTAGTAGACCCTAAAACAGAAAGGGATGGATTTTCCATGAAGAAAAAAATAACCTATATTCTTGTAGCTCTTGCCGTAGTTGGGACATTTTTTACAATGAGTCTTCAAGCAGAAGAGCCTTCATCAAATGTTGAACCAGTCACAAAAACCGATACGATTTTCGTCAATATTTGGCGCTAATTAAATGGGATAAAAAAAAGCAGCTGATTAGCTGCTTTTCTCAATTATACGAAACAAAAAAATAGATAGTTACTGGCAGCACCCTCCGCCACCAATGCCTGTATGACAAACGCCTGTTTCAGGTAGTGACAGTTGCACATTTAGAGCAGCTTCTGTATCACCTGCAATCGAAGCGGCAATCGAACGGACCTGCTCATACCCTGTAGCCATTAAAAATGTAGGTGCTCGGCCATATGACTTAGAGCCGACAATATAAAAATTAGGTTCGGGTTGTCGTAATTCCTTTTCACCATGAGCAGGTACACTACCACAGCTATGGTGATTTGGATCAATTAAATCAGCCAAGGCGGGTACTGCTTCTGTCACAGGGTCTGTTGTATAACGGAGCTCTTCATGGAATGAGAAATCTGGTCGATTCCCCGTATTCACAATTAATTCATCAAAAGGCCCTATTTTTTGCTCTGTCCCTTTTAATACAACACCTTCTTCTTTTTCTAAAATCGTTTGAACGTAAAAAGGTGTTTTTACTTGGATAGAGCCATTTGAAAGAATTTCTTTTATTTTCAACCCTAACTCACCACGTGCAGCTAGTTCATCATCCACGCCTCCACCAAGAGCTTCTTCTACTTGATTTTTTCGAAGAATCCACGTAATTTCTGTCTGTGGGTAATTCTCTTTTAACTTTACTAATTGTAAAAGGGAGTTTATCGCGGAGTGACCACTCCCAATAACGGCTACCTTCTTATTTGCATAGCGCATCGACTGTACCACTACATTAGGAATTTGATAAGTTATTTTTTCGCTTAGCTTGCGTTCAGACGGTAAAAAAACACCATGACTTGCGGCTGGGTTAGCGTGTCCCCATGTTCCGGTAGCATCGATAATCGCACTTGCCTTATATGTTTTCGTTGCTTGATTACTTTTCGTAAAGATTAAAAATGGCTTCGCCTCACGATTTACCGATTTCATTTTATCTGCGTCTAGTTTTGTAATGGCGATGACTTCTTCATTTGTATAAAGACGGCCTTTAAATTGTTTACTTAAGGGTATTAAATAGTCATGTCGTAATGCAGCGCCTGTAGGAATAGCTTGAGGGTCAGGCATCGTCCAGCCCGTCTCCTCTAATAACTTTCTAGCGGCATTATCTACATTGTATTCCCACGGTGAAAATAGGCGCACATGCTCCCAAGTGGCTACATTGGCAGCGACATCTCCTTTTTCTAATAGAATGAACGGTACATTATATGTCTGTAAATGCGCTGCTGCAGCTAAACCAATAGGGCCCGCCCCTAGAATTGCTACAGGGTATTTCATTTCACAGCAACTCGTGCCAGGTGTACAGCACGCTTGATTATTTAAAATTGGTAATTCCATCTTACTTCCCCATTTCTTAACGCATGGATACGCTTATTTATTTTTAGCACCACGCGTTTGAATACGTATTAGTTATTTTCTGATGCAAATGCTTGAATTTTTGCTTCAATAGCATCGCGAACTTGTTGAAAAACAAGCCATTTTTCCGCTTCTGTTCCCTGTGCTTTTGCTGGATCATCAAATCCCCAATGTGCACGTTTTACATTCGATGGTATTACAGGGCATTTATCTGCCGCATCGTTGCATAATGTCACAACAAGAGTCGCCTGATTCAACTTGTTCGAATCAATCACATTCGATGTTTGGTTCGAAATATCAATACCAACCTCAGCCATTGCTTTCACTGCATTCGGATTTAATCCATGTGCCTCAATGCCCGCACTCTCGACTTGCCAAGATGACAAATATTTTTTTGCGAAGCCTTCCGCCATTTGAGAACGACATGAGTTCCCTGTACATAAAAAGTAAATTGTTTTTTTATTCACTTCTACACGCTCCTAAAAAATTTGTAATGTTAAATATAGTCCAAGTAATGTCACGAGTAAAATCGGCACCGTTAGTAAAATGCCTGTTTTAAAATAAGTCCCCCAGGAGATTTTGATACCCTTCGTTGAAAGCACATAAAGCCAAACTAAAGTAGCCAGCGATCCAATTGGGGTAATTTTCGGTCCTAAATCTGAGCCGATAATATTCGCATAAATTAATGCTTCTCGCACTGTGCCATCTGTTGCTGTTTCCGCGATGGCCAATGCATTAATCATAACAGTTGGCATATTATTCATAATCGATGACAGAAAGGCCGCAATAAAGCCCATACCTACTGTAGCAATCAATAACCCTTGTTCAGCTGTCCATTCAATAACATGCGCCAGTTGAATTGTTAACCCTGCATTTCCTAAGCCATATACGACGACATACATACCGATCGAGAAGAAAACGATGTTCCAAGGAGCCCCTTTTATAACCGCCTTCGTATTTACAACCTTGCTTTGTCTTGCCATAATTAAAAAGAAAATCGCAATAAGACCCGCAATCAGAGACACGGGCACCTGAAGCCATTCACTTGTGAAATAACCAACGACTAAAATCGCTAAAATCCCCCATGAAATATGAAATAGCTTTCTATCCTTAATCGCTAGCTTCGGCTCTCTTAGCATCGTTTCATCAAAGGTTTTCGGAATAGTTTTTCTAAAATACAGCATAAGGACAATAATTGTCGCGGCTAAAGAAAATAGATTCGGAATAATCATTCGCGAAGCATATTCTACAAAGCCGATGCTAAAGAAATCAGCGGAAACAATATTTACTAAATTACTTACGATAAACGGTAAGCTCGTTGTATCTGCGATAAACCCACTCGCCATAATAAATGGGAAAATCATTTTTTCACTAAATTTAAGATTCCGTACCATCGCTAGGACAATCGGCGTCAAAATTAAGGCCGCTCCATCATTCGCAAATAAAGCTGCAACCCCTGCACCTAATAAGCTAATATAGATGAACATTTTGAGGCCATTTCCTTTTGCGATACGTGCCATATGTAATGACGCCCATTCAAACAGGCCAATTTCATCTAAAATTAAGGAAATCAAAATGATTGCAATAAAGGATAAAGTAGCATTCCATGTAATACCAATAACCGTTCCTACATCTGAAAAATCAACAATGCCTAGTAACAACGCAATTACTGCTCCAGCCATTGCTGACCAGCCAATATTTAATCCACGCGGCTGCCAAATAACAAAAAGTAAGGTGATGATAAATAAAAGACTCGCTAACAAGAACATAAATTGCCACCACAATGACACGTATTGTCTGCTTCAAGTGTATCAATAACGGCTCTTACAACCGGTGATATCTCTTCTGCTATACGATAATATTTCCACGTACCATCTTTCCGCTCTTTAATAATCCCTGCATCTTTTAGCTTTTTAAGCTGCTGACTAACTGCTGGCTGTGAAATTTTCAATACATCGACAAAATCACAGACACACACTTCGCCGTTTTTCATACAAGCTAGTAAAATTAAACGATTTTTATCCGCCATTGCTTTTAATACTTGCTCCAATTCATTCAACAAAGCTTCCTCCATTCCTATATATAAGTATTTGCTTATTTAATATAGCACTCGTTTTTACATAAGTAAATGCTTATATAGAGAATTTAAAAAAAGCTAAAACGATAGTCGTCTTAGCTACTGAATTTCCAAATAGATTATTAACTATGTCTGGTTTAAATTTCTGACGAGTTCTAGTGCTAATTTAGTTGATTTTATTTTAGTTTCGCAGAATACCCCTCCCTACTCACTAAGTCATTTATACATTCATTAAATGCATCCCAGTTCTTCCCGAAATAATCTGGAAACGCGAGCTTCTTAGAAAATGTTTTAAATAACGCCTTTGTGCTCAAGCAGTCTTTCCCATCAATCATTGTATGGAATAAGTCGCTCGGAGCGGTTTTAGCTAGCTGGTCATAGTGCTGCTGAAATAATTCATTATTTATTGTAAAGTGGATAAATGGTCCTTCTAACGAGTGAAATTGTGTATCCATGTCATGCTCCTATCTATTTTTACGAACTATATACGAAAGTGAGGTAAGTACCAATGAATTATATCTTAAATCATTTACTAACTGGTGAAAAAGAACATTATTTCTTAAAAAACAATACAGACATGCCACTAGAACATTTTTGCTGTGAGCCTAATCTGGATTCATTCCATCATCCGACAATAGTAGAAACGAGTTTATCTTTTTTTGAAAAACCTATCTGTCTTTCCATTATCCATTCATATAATTTCGAGCTTATAAATGTCAACTAATCTATGTACATAAACGCTTACTTAAAGGTGCACAAAATCACGCATCATCAGATGCTAAATGGTCTTTTAAACGATATGAATCTCCAAC
>NZ_JBHUOR010000100.1:0-14643 GCF_042686175.1 Kurthia populi
CTGTATATTATGCGCGTCAATGCCAGTTGACACTCAAGCATCATACAGGAGGGCTTTTTTGTTTTCAAGTCTCTGAAAATCCTTCTAACAGGAATGCTCCTATAAACAAATTAAATCCTCGCAATCATAACAAAAGTCTATATAAATTGACAATGTATGTTTTTGAAACTCCTACTTTCGTCCGAGTAGAAAGTGGTCGTCTGACATCGCCTCACATGATACAATGAGTTGTTGAGGAGTGAAATAAGAAATGACAGAAACAAATCCAACAGAATTTCCTTTCCCTTCGGATGGAAAACGTTATTATACATGGAATCGCTACTTACGCGATGAATTCGGCTGTAAAGTTTATAAAGTCGCGCTAGATGCCGGCTTTGATTGTCCAAACCGTGACGGCACCGTAGCATTTGGTGGCTGTACGTTTTGTTCAGCAGCGGGTTCAGGTGACTTTGCGGGTGACCGTGTTGACCCAATTCCTGTTCAATTTGCTACAATTAAAGAACGTATGCAGCATAAATGGAAAGATGGTAAAACAATGGCCTACTTCCAAGCTTACACAAATACGCATGCCCCGCTTCCTGTATTGAAAGAAAAATTTGAAGCGGCTCTTGCTTGTGAAGGTGTAATGGGCTTAAGCATTGCTACACGTCCAGACTGTTTACCTGATGACGTTGTGGAATATTTAGCTGAACTAAATGAGCGCACATACTTATGGGTAGAACTAGGCCTACAAACGATTCATGAAAAAACAGCTAATTTAATTAACCGTGCACATGACTTCCAGACATATGTAGAAGGCGTGGAAAAACTGCGTAAACATGGTATTCGTGTATGTACACATATTATTAACGGTCTTCCACTAGAGGACTATGACATGATGCTTGAGACAGCACGCGTAGCTGGGCAGCTTGATGTACAAGCCATTAAAATTCATTTACTTCATTTATTAAAAGGTACACCACTTGTAAAACAATACGAAAAAGGGCAACTTGAATTGATGGAAAAAGATGCATATATTCAATTAGTAGCAGACCAATTAGAGTTAATCCCACCAGAAATGGTCGTACAACGTATTACTGGTGATGGCCCGATTGATTTAATGGTCGGTCCAATGTGGTCAGTGAATAAATGGGAAGTTTTAAATGGAATTGATGCTGAGTTAGCTAATCGTGATAGCTGGCAAGGTAAATTATATAAGAAAGAAGAAGTGACAACTCGATGAAGCTAGAACGCGTATTAGACTACGCGAAAACATTGCTACGTAAATCTATTGATTTTGGAGATGTCGCGATTGATGCGACAGCTGGAAACGGCCATGACACACTATATTTAACAGAGCTTGTTGGTGACACAGGTCACGTCTTTGCATTTGATGTGCAACAACAGGCACTAGATGCAACAGCAGATCGCCTGAAAGAACATGGTGTATTTGAACGCACAACACTTATTTTAGATGGCCATGAAAATATCGCAACCTATGTAGATGAACGAATTGGTGGCGCTATTTTCAATTTAGGCTATTTACCTGGTGCTGATCATACTGTAACAACACATGGTCAAACTACAATTCAAGCCATTGATGAAATGCTTGAAATGATGAAAATAGGCGGCATCATTGTACTTGTTGTCTATCATGGGCATGAAGGCGGTAAAGAAGAACGTGATGACGTGTTAACATACGTTGAATCTTTATCTCAAAAACAAGTTCATGTATTACGTTATGATTTTTTAAATCAAAAAAATGACCCACCATTTATTTTGGCGTTAGAAAAAGTAAAACCGTACACAAAAATGAACGCTACTGAAAAACAAAGCGTTATACAATAGTATAGAAAAAAGAGGCTAGGATTTAATCCCAGCCTCTTTTTATTCATTATTTCTTTTTCATCCAGAAATCTGCATTTTTAATGCCTAATTCCTCAGGATTAAAGACAGGATCTTTTCCGGCTTTCTTTTGTCGTTCATAGTCTTTTAATGCAATTAATGCTGGTTTCACTAAAAATAGTAAGCCAATCACATTGACCCAAACCATGATACCTAAGCCGATATCACCTAGCGTCCAAGCAGATTCAGATGGACGAACAGCACCAAAGTAAGTAGCAAATAAAATAACAATTTGTACGAATCGAATACCTAATTTTAATTTCTTACCATCAAAAATATACGCCATATTTGTTTCTGCAATGTAGTAATACGCCATCGTTGTTGTAAAAGCAAAGAAGAATAAAGCGAATGCAACGAAAATTGTACCAAAGCCTGCAATCGGGAAAGCTGCATCTACAGCATATTGTGTAAAGGCTGTTCCTGCTTCAACACCCGGTAAATTTTGAACGATAAATGCGCCTGTTCCTTCTCCTTCTTGCACATTGTACATACCTGTAAATAAAATCATAAATGCTGTTGCTGTACAAACGAGGAACGTATCTAAGTAAACAGAAGCCGCTTGTACTAAACCTTGTTTTACTGGATGTGATACTTCTGCAGCAGCTGCTGGGTGAGGACCTGTACCTTGCCCGGCTTCATTCGCATAGATTCCTCGTTTAACCCCCCATGCGATTGCCGCCCCTAAAATACCACCAAACATTTCATCTGCACCAAATGCGCTACGAAAAATCAAACTGAATATTGATGGCACTTGATCAATATTTAAAATAATAATAATAACTGCAACTAAAATATAAGCAATAGCCATAAATGGTACGATAAACGATGCTGCTGCTGCAATACGTTTAACACCACCAATAATAATAAGTCCTAAAATCAAACAAACTGCTAATCCTGAAACCCAATGTGGTAACTCAAAAGCATTATACATCGCATCTGCAATCGCATTTGCTTGTACAGTTGGTTGTAGAAATGACATCGCTACTAAAGCTGCAATAGCAAAAATCATACCTAACCATCGCTTCCCGGTAAATTTATGTATATAGAATGCTGGGCCCCCTCGGTAAACACCATTTTTTTCTTCTTTATAAATTTGAGCAAGTGTTGATTCTACATATGCTGTTGCCGCACCAAAAAATGCAATTACCCACATCCAGAAAATTGCGCCTGGACCACCAAAGGCAATGGCTGTCGCTGTACCAGCAATATTCCCTGTTCCAATACGGCCAGATAGTGCCATCGACATCGCTTGGAATGAAGAAACGCCTGCATCTGACTTTTTACCATGAAAAATTTGACCAAACATATCTTTTAAAAATCGAACTTGTACACCTTTTGTTAAAATCGTAAAAACAACACCGACTAGCATGATGCCGTAAATCATCCACGGTCCCCATAAGAGATCGTAAAGTTTATTAATAAATTCCATTATGACTTTCCTTTCTCGTTGTACCTATGAAAAATTCTTTTGCTATAACAATAAACTCATTATATAAGACAAGCATTTGAAAATAAATATCCCCGAACAATTTAAAACGCTTTCATACAAAAAAAAGTACTTATTGTCTATTTTCTGTTCTTCTGAGAAGAACAAAACATAAATATTTATGTTTTAAAAACCTTTTAATATCAATCTTTTTACTTTTTATAGAAGTATTAATTAAAAAATGTCCTCCTTAAAAACACTTTATGTCTTATCCTATATATGACATCTGACTACCGTACAATCAAAAATAGCAAACAAAAAACCACCCTCTTTTTGTTTGAGGGTAGTTTTATTATTCTACAATATAACCAATATTTTTCAACGAGTTAAAGAGAAAACTTTCTACATAACTAAACACTAATTCTCGCTCAGGCTCTAAATATAAGTCATGATGACATTTAGGCCATTCTTTATATATGAAATCTGAAATCGGCTGCTTCAAAAGCCATTTTTTTGCATAATTTGTATCAACAACTTTATCTGCACCTGCATTCATCATTAACACAGGAATATCCGGAATACCTTTTTCAGACTGGTATAAGGCCTTCATAAAATTATGCAATTCATTATACCATTTTACCGTCACATTAGAATTATACATAATATCATCTTTCATTTCTAAATACGCATCATAACTTCGTGTTAGTTGCTTCACTGTAATATCATGATGGATTTTAAATCCACCTGCAATTTTGCTTAAACCTGGTACTGCATTCGACACACGTGATGGTTGATGCTGTAAATGAAACCATGCAGAAGTCAAAATTAAACCTGCTACTTCATAGCGGTATTTTTGTACAGCATATATTCCAAAAATCGCGCCCATTCCATGACCAAATAAAAATACCGGTAAGTTATAATCAAAAGCTGTCTCTATCATCAATTTCACATACCGTTCATAGTCCTTTAACGCTTCGTCATGCACTTTTTTATGTTTGCTGTCTTCTCCATGACCTGGAAGATCTCCAGCAATCACATGGAAGCCTCTTGAGCGTAATTCCTCAATCAGCCACGCATAACGTCTATGATGCTCATATGCACTATGTATGACGACCGCAACACCTCGCGCTTGTCCATCAGCTTCCCATTTCCACATAAGATAAAATCGCTCCTTCTGTTTACTCTCTCTATTGTAACGCATAAACGCATTTAACTGTTCCAATAATACACGTAGTTTGGTACGATTAGATTAAATTTTTACGAAATGAGGAGATTTTATATGCTATACCCATTTAAAGATAAAGAGCCAATTATCGACCCTTCCGTCTTTCTAGGTGATGGTGTTGTTATCACAGGTGATGTAACAATCGGAAAAGATTCATCTGTTTTCTATCATACTGTTATTCGCGGTGATGTTTCTCCAACAATTATTGGTGAGCGCGTAAATATTCAAGATTTAAGTTGTCTTCATCAAAGTCCTGCACATCCATTAATTTTAGAAGATGACGTCACTATTGGGCATCAAGCTACGTTACATAGCTGTCATGTAAAAAAAGGTGCATTAATTGGCATGGCTTCAATCGTTTTAGATGGTGCTGAGATTGGGGAAGGTGCTTTTATTGGCGCAGGCAGTCTTGTCACGCAGGGTACGAAAATTCCGCCTAATATGCTCGCATTTGGCCGTCCTGCTAAAGTCGTACGCAAATTAACAGAAGAAGATAAAAAAGATATGACACGCATTTTAAATGAGTATTGTGAAAAAGGCCAATACTATAAAGCTGTACAACAAACTCCACTTTTACGTTAATAACCGTTTCACTAATGAAAAACAGGCGTCGCAAATTTGCGACGCCTGTTTTTTATAATAAAAAAGGTTGTGAGATTTCTCTCACAACCTTCTTTCGGGGAACTCAATCTTTATGGGATTAGTAACCCCAAACCATGGCTAATAATGAACCAATGATTGTTACGATACCAATACCGAATGCGAATAATGTTGCAACCCAGATATCGACTTTATCATCAGTTTCACCAATGTGCATGAATAACATTAATTGGACAGCTGCTTGAATTAAAGCTGTAACAAGCAGAATAATCATACCAACGACCATAGATACGTCGAACCACACAACGGACAGTGCAGCAATAGTTAAAACTAATGAGCCAATAAAGCCCACGACGTGTTCTTTAGGAAATAGTTCTGCCATATTACATCAATCCTCTCAAGTAGATAAAGCTGAAGATGAAAATCCATACAACATCAAGGAAATGCCAGTATAGCGAGAAGATAAATGCTTTGTTCGCTGTACGAGCATTGATGCCATTACGAATAACTTGGATGATAATCGCTGTACCCCAGAATAAACCGAATGTTACGTGAGCACCGTGAGTACCAATAGTAGTCATTAATGAAGATACAAATGCACTTGTAGTAATTGTTGCACCCTCATGTACGTAAGTGAAGAATTCATCAATTTCAACAATTAAGAAGCCTAAACCTAGAATTAGCGTTAAGATGTAGAATACAACCATTGGTGTTTTACGACCAAGACGCATTGCATGTACACCTAAACCAATTAGGAATGAACTTGTTAATAATAAGAATGTTTCAATTAAAACTGGCCCTAATTCGAAAATTTCTTCTCCAGTTGGACCTGTACCTGTACGATCAGATAACGTAAAGTACACTGTAAATAATGTGGCGAATAACACGATCTCCGCACCTAGGAAAATCCAGAAACCGTAAATATTTAAGCGGTTTTGCGTAGTCGAGTATTCTAATGGTTGACTGTGATCAACGTGATGAGCCATTATTTAGCACCTCGCAATCCGCCATTTTCGTCATAGCGACGTTCTGTTTCTTCGATTTCAGCAACATGAATATGATAACCGTCATCTTTTTGGAATGAACGGTAAAGCATGAATGCTAAGGTAATTACTAAGAAGATAGCAGCTGGAATCCACTCTGCCCATACGAAGAAGAATCCCCATGCAGTCATAGCGATACCTTGCCAGAACGCACTTTGTGAGTTGTTTGGCATATGAATATCTTCAATTTTACCAGCTTGAAGGTCGCGGCCTTCTTTTTTCGCAAACCAGAACTCATCAAGACGAGTAACTGTAGGAATAACTGCGAAGTTGTAGTTTGGAGCTGGGGTGTGAACACACCATTCAAGTGAACGCGCATCCCAAGGATCTGAGCCCTCGCGTTTTGCGTAACGGAATGAATAGTAGATGTTGTAAGCAACTAAGATGAATGATACGGCTAAACCTAATGCACCAATGAATGATACCATTGATAATGGACCGTAACCTGTCGCTGCTGAATACGTGTACATACGACGAGCATAACCATCTAAACCAAGAATAAACATTGGGAAGAATGCTACGTTAAAGCTGATTGCCATAACCCAGAATGCTGCTTTACCAAGTTTTTCGTTAAGACGGAAGCCCCAGATAAGTGGCCACCAGTAGTGGTAACCCGCGAATAATGCGAATACTGTACCTGGAATTAATACATAGTGGAAGTGAGCAACTAAGAATAATGTGTTGTGATATTGATAGTCCGCACTTGCCATTGCAAGCATTACACCAGTAACCCCACCGATAGTGAAGATTGGAATAAAGCCTAAAGCGTAAAGCATTGGAGTTGTGAATGAGATTTTACCGTGGCGCATAGTTAATAACCAGTTGAAAATCTTAACCCCTGTTGGTACAGCAATTAACATTGTAGTGATTGAGAATACACCATTTGTTAATACACCGTGACCCATTGTATAGAAGTGGTGGGCCCATACTAAGAATGCAAGTGTAGAAATAACTACCATTGCTGCTACCATTGAGCCGTAACCAAATAAGTTTTTACGTGAGAACGTAGCGATAACTTCTGAGAAGATACCGAATGCTGGAAGGATTACGATGTAAACCTCAGGGTGACCCCATACCCAGAATAAGTTAGCGTAAAGCATGTCCATACCACCGTCAGACATAGCGAAGAATTTAGTACCGAATTGACGATCTAAAGTCATCATAGCCATTGTGACAGTGATAACTGGGAACGCACAAGTGATGATTAAGCTAGTGATTAAAATAGACCAAGTAAACATTGGCATTTTCATTAGCGTCATACCAGGTGCGCGCATTTTCATGATTGTCGTAATGAAGTTAATACCTGTCATTAACGTACCGAAACCAGAAATTTGGATTGACCAAGCGTAGTAGTTATTACCAACACCTGGGTTGTACTCAGGACCAGACAATGGGAAGTACCCTGTCCAACCTGCGTTTGGTGATCCACCAAAAATGAACGAAACGTTGATTAAGATGGCACCAGCTACTGTTAACCAGAAGCTTAGTAAGTTTAAGCGTGGGAACGCTACGTCACGTGCACCAATTTGAAGCGGTACAGCAACGTTCATAAGACCAATAACGAACGGCATCGCAACGAACAAAATCATTAAAAGACCGTGTGTTGTGAAGATTTCGTTATAGTGAGCAGAGTTTAATAGGCCATTCTCAGGAATCGCAGTTTGCGCACGCATTAATAATGCGTCGACGCCACCACGGAATAGCATAATAATAGCTACAAAGATATACATTACACCGATACGTTTGTGGTCAACTGTAGTTAGCCATTCACTGTATAACCAACCCCATTTTTTGAAGTAAGTTAAACCAATTACAACAGCAAGTGATGCTACTACGATACCGATGAAGGTACCAAAGACCATAGGCTCGCTTAACGGTGCAACGATTGCGTCAAAACTCATCAATTTAGTGTGACTCCTTTCTTGCTTCTACTTTTGAGAAGATTATTATTCAGATTTTAAACCTTAGTGACTGTCTGTATGACGGTGAATGTTAAGTTTACCGTTACCAGTTTGATCAGCTTTAGATTTGTTGTAAGACTCTGCATTCATCATATCGTGGTGAGATGCTGGAGCTGGGCTGAATGATAAGTGAGTAGAAGAGAAGCTTTCGCGGCCAACGTGGGCTGCGTTAAGTAATTCGTTGAACTTTTGTTCTGTTAATTCAGGCTCAGTAGATTTTACATCTTGAGTCCATTCGTCGAATTTAGCTTGTTCCATAGCTTGTACTTCGAATTGTTGTGCTTCGAAGCCAGGACCGTTGAATAAGCTGTTACGTCCGAAGTATTCACCTGCTTCATCTGCAGCTAGGTGAATTGTTGTAGTCATGTCACTCATAGCATATTTTTGACCTGCTAATTGTGGTACCCAGAAACTTGTCATCATACCGTAAGAGTATAGACGGAATTCGATTGGGCGATCTGTTGGAATGTTCACATAGTTAACTGTTTCAATATTTTGTTCAGGATAACTGAAGTGCCATTTCCATTCAGAAGAAGATGCATAAATTACTAATGGTTCAGTATTTGCGTAATCTTCTGTTTGTGGATTTTCAACCTTTTCTAATGACCAAATTGTTACAACTGATAAGAAAGCTACGATAACGATTGGAATAGCTGTCCAAACGAATTCTAGTTTACGGTTACCTTCTTCAAAAGGAGGTTCGTAATCAGCTGGTAATTTGCTTGCGCGGTATTTTACTAATACTACTGCAAGGATAATGTACACAGCTAAAAGAATAATTACCATTGTAGCGATCGAAATTAAGATGGTAGTCGAAAGTGTACGAGCGTTCGGACCTTTCGCGTCAAATACCATCAATGGTTCACAGCCAGATAAAACTAGAGCCATAAACGCCATAACAATCGGCAAGATTAGTACTTTTTTTCTCATGTTGTACTCCCTTCTAAAACAACTATTCTACATACGTAGAATGCTGAATGGATATTGAAGTGTGTCCCCCGATATTTAGTTTGTAAGGTACAAAATAAATATGTGTGAATGCGCAGGATGATCGAATTTGTGTCCTAAATCCCCCCCAAAGCCAGTGCCTATACCTCGATTCCCTTATAATTGCAGTTCAATCAAAAAACATAGAATCAGATAGTATGTACCCTGAAATCAGGAAGTTTTAGGAAACCCAAGCTCACAAACCCTTCGCGTAGAAGTTATCAACCTCCATTACAATTCATTTTGAATTATAAACCTAAGTATACGGTAAAAAAATAGAAATATTGTCATTTTCACATTTTCTTTAAATATTTTTGAACGTTCTGTGTACACGTTTTCAAAAAACCATTCTTTTTACACTTTTTGTGATACTTTATATTCGTTTTATATCCTTTATTTTCTTTTATTTGATAAGTTCAAATACTTTGACTTTAACTTATTCGTTAGTTCTTTTATAAAGTCAGTTCGGACTTTATAAAAGAACGTAGTTTATTGCTATAAAATGAGATGCTATCTTAATAAACTGCCACAAATGTTACTAACATAGCATTACCACTCTAAAAGCTTAATATGGTATTCTTTAAAAGACCACTACATAATTTAAAAAGTGGTGATATTTGAACGGTTGTCCTTTATAGCAACTATTTAAAATCCACTAAGGAGGAATTTATATGATTTCTAAACAATTTACGATTACAGCACCCGAAGGTTTACACGCACGTCCAGCAGCAGAGCTAGTAAAAGCTGCTTCAAAATTCCAAGCAGATACAACACTTGTGTTTGATGGCAAAAACGTTAACTTAAAATCAATTCTTGGTGTTATGTCACTTGGCGTCCCAACTGGCTCTGAAATCTCAATCAATGTTGATGGCTCTGATGAAGAACTTGCTCTTCAAAAGCTAGAAGAAACATTCACAACATCTGGCCTTGGTGTAGCGAAGTAATAATTTATACTATTATAATAGAAGAAACCTTAAAAACGTTATAACATTTTTAAGGTTTCTTTTTTATATTTTTGAACATATAATCGGTTACGGCCATTTTCTTTTGCTTGATATAATGCCACATCTGCTTACTTAAATAATTGTTTTAGCGTACACATCTCCTCATTTGTATAGCAAACACCGATACTAATTGTCATATGAATGCTCTCCCCTGTTCTTCAAATAGCAAATTCTTTACTTATCACAAACTCGCTTAAAACATCTAAATCCTTTCGAATCATCTTTAAGTGATGCGGTATTAATAAAATAAAATCATCTCTCCCCGATGGAATGACATCAATATTTTGCTTTAACTACAATGTTAATGAAGTTAGCCATTTATCTGCCTGGTCACCTAGTAGATGACCATATGTATCATTCACTTTTTTAAATCAATCAATATCAAAAATGACGAAAATATAATTTGTAACTTGCCATTTTTCATATAATTACTCTTCATAAATAGACGATTTTTTATATCTATTAAACGGTCCTTATGCAATTTTCATTCGAATGCGGTGGTTGTGTCATTTGAGAAACCTTAAGTGCCTTATTCAAGCGGTCTTCATTCATAATTTGTTTAGTTAATGAATCAATTAATAATATTTGATAATAAACAAGATTTTGTTCATAATAATACTTTTTAATTAAGACAATATATTGAGTTAAAATATCTATAATGCGGTGCTTATTATCAAGAGAACGATACATATTATTCAAATAAAATATTTAGCTGTATCATAAAAGTCTAATAATAAGGCGTAGTACGCTTTTGCTGACTATATTTATCCATAAAAAAAAGGCTAGTTTCCTAGCCTCATAAAAAGAAATTAGTTAAAACGAGCTTTTAATGCTTCTGCTTTATTTGTTTCTTCCCATGGAACATTTAAATCTGTACGACCAAAGTGACCGTAAGCAGCTGTTTGTTTATAAATTGGACGACGTAAATCAAGCATTTTAATAATGCCTGCTGGACGTAGATCAAATAATTCGCGAACAGCTTCTACTAATTCAGCTTCTGAAACCGTACCTGTACCAAATGTATCAATTGAAATTGATACCGGTTGTGCAACACCAATTGCGTAAGCAAGTTGTACTTCTGCACGGTCCGCAAGACCTGAAGCAACAATATTTTTCGCAACGTAACGAGCAGCATAAGCGCCTGAACGGTCAACTTTTGTTGCATCTTTACCAGAGAATGCACCGCCACCATGACGTGCATAACCACCGTAAGTATCTACAATGATTTTACGTCCTGTAAGACCTGCATCCCCTTTAGGTCCACCGATGACAAAACGGCCTGTTGGATTGATAAAGTATTTTGTTTGTTCATCTAATAATTCAGCAGGAACAACTTGTTTAATAACATGCTCTTTCATATCTGCTTGAATTTGCTCTAATGTTGTTTCTTCATCATGTTGTGTAGAAATAACGATTGTATCCACGCGTACTGCATGTTGTTCTTCATCATATTCTACTGTTACTTGCGTTTTACCATCTGGACGTAAATAAGCTAACTCGCCTGATTTACGAACTTCTGTTAGACGACGAGATAATTTATGTGCTAAAGAAATTGGTAGTGGCATAAGTTCAGGTGTTTCATTACAAGCGTAACCAAACATTAAACCTTGGTCACCCGCACCGATTGCTTCAATTTCTTCATCTGACATAGAACCTTCACGTGCTTCTAATGCTTGGTCTACACCTTGGGCAATGTCAGGTGATTGTTCACCTACTGCAACAAGTACAGCAAGATTTTCCGCATCGAAACCATATTTACCGCGAGTATAGCCGATTTCAGCTACTGTATCGCGAACGATGCCTTTCATATCTACATAAGTAGATGTTGTTAATTCACCTGTTACTAGTACTAAGCCTGTTGTAACAGTTGTTTCACATGCAACACGTGCATTTGGATCTTTTTCTAAAACTGCATCTAAAATTGCATCTGAGATTTGGTCACAGATTTTATCTGGATGTCCTTCTGTAACACTTTCTGAAGTAAATAGTCGACGTTGAGCCATTGTATGGGTTCCTCCTATACGAGTTCGATAGATACGGTACTCATTATCCGTGTAGCACCTATTATATAGAAGAAACTTAAAAAATGAGCTGTTCTCCTACGATGCCAGCCAGCCGAAGCTGCTTTTACACGAGTATTATAGAAAGTGCCATTGGCGATTGCAATGACAATCGAAAATAAAAAAACCCTTCTCTCATAGCGTTTAATGAGGAAAGGGGTAATTTCGTAAGCACCTTTCACTCTTATCGTTCAAGGAAAATCCTTGCATCAGATTAGCACCAACGCATGCTGTGAAATACATGCAGGTTGCCGGGTTTCATTGGGCCTGACCCTCCACCAGCTCGGGATAAGAGTATCCGTTCAATTTCCAATACTAATAGATTCTATTATGAAAGTCAATCATTTAATAGCTCTGTTAAATACATGACCTATGCTATCTCTAAAATTATAAAATATTGGTCATACATAATCGTATATATGATATTTTTTATGGATAAGTATAACCTAATAAAATTATTTAATACCTGTTGTAATACAGATTCTTAAAAAACTTATTTACAACAACTGTTATATACAATAAAACAGAATAATGCTGGTTCGAAACACCTTTTACTTCCTTTAACCATTTTGTCATATTTAAATAATTTTTATAAAAAATGATGTATTAATGTAGACTATTGATTTTAATGTGTTATACTAATTCCATAATTAATTAAAAAAAAGCCAATAAGGCATACTAAATAACATATAAATTTTAAAAAAGGATGGTACGACACATGAATTCAGTAGAAACTGCGAATGAATTAACAGAACTATTAGCTGGTCAAAATATTAAGGAACAATTATCAGTAGCACAATTAGTAGAAAAAGCGACATCTCGTAATGAAGCAATTTTAACTGCTGACGGTGCTGTTCGTGCTTTAACTGGTAAATACACTGGTCGTTCTCCTCGCGATAAATTCTTCGTTGAAGAAGATTGCTCAAAAGATAAAATTGACTGGGGGAAAGTAAACCAATCAATTTCATCAGAAGTATTTGATAACTTATATAAAAAAGTAGTAGATTACTTAAAAGCAAAAGAGGAAGTATTTGTATTCAAAGGTTTTGCTGGCGCTGATGAAGATTCTCGCTTATCAATTCGCGTTGTAAATGAATATGCTTGGCATAACCTATTCGCTCACCAATTATTCATTCGTCCTTCTAAAGAAGAGCTTGCTAACCATGTAGCAGACTTTACAATCGTTTCTGCTCCAACATTCAAAGCAGATCCTGCAGTAGATGGTACAACTTCAGAAACATTCATCATCGTATCTCTTGAAAAGAAAATTGTTTTAATCGGTGGTACTGAGTACGCTGGCGAAATGAAAAAATCAATCTTCGGTATCATGAACTACTTATTACCAGAACAAGGTATCTTCCCAATGCACTGCTCTGCTAACGTTGGTGCTGAAGGTGATGTTACATTATTCTTCGGTTTATCTGGTACTGGTAAAACAACTTTATCTGCAGATGCAGATCGTAAATTAGTTGGTGATGACGAACACGGTTGGTCTGATAAAGGTATCTTCAATATTGAAGGTGGCTGCTACGCAAAAACATTAAACTTATCAGCTGAAAAAGAACCTGAAATTTTCAATGCCATCCAATTCGGTACAGTACTTGAAAATGTTGTAGTTGATGAAGCAACTCGTATTCCTAACTATGATGATGCACAATATACACAAAACACACGTGTAGCATACCCAATTCAAAATATCGATAATATCGTTGATCCATCAGTTGCAGGTCATCCAAAAACAATCATCTTCTTAACTGCAGATGCATTTGGCGTATTACCTCCAATCTCTAAATTAACAAAAGACCAAGCAATGTACCACTTCTTATCAGGTTTCACTTCTAAAATCCCTGGTACAGAACGTGGTGTAGTAGAACCTGAACCAGCATTTTCTACATGCTTCGGTGCTCCATTCATGCCATTACATGCTACAAAATATGCTGAAATGTTAGGCCAAAAAATTGACGAGCATGAAGCAAATGTATTCTTAGTAAACACTGGCTGGTCTGGTGGTCAATATGGCGAAGGTAGCCGCATGAAACTTTCTTACACACGTACAATGGTACGCGCTGCAATCAATGGTAAATTAGATAATGCATTCAAAAAAGAAGATAAATTCTTCGGTCTACAAATTCCATCAGAAATCGATGGCGTACCATCAAATATCTTAGATCCTCGTAACGTATGGGAAGACAAAGATAAATATGATGCAACAGCTAAAAAATTAGCTGGTATGTTCCACGAAAACTTCAAGAAATTTGGTACTGTCGCTGAAGGCATCCTAAAAAATGGTGCACCTCGCGTCTAATTTCTTGAAGAAAAACTTCGATTGACAATCAAAAAAATCATCTAAAAAAGAGGCTGGGACATAAGTGAAAATTCCAGCCTTTAATAGAGAAGGTGATGTCGAATTTGACATCACCTTCTCTATTTTTATGTATAAATTGGGAATTACC
>NZ_JBHUOR010000101.1:0-14746 GCF_042686175.1 Kurthia populi
AAAAGAAAAAAGCTGGGATATTCCCAGCTAATCATTTAACTACTTAACTCTATAATGGGGAATTTTATCCCGATATTATCGGAGAATTTAGAGGCGTTATTGACATAGCGCATCTATTAAAAAAATACCTTACTTTAAAAAACTTACATGTCATTTAAAAATCGAGGGAATATTAACAGCCAAACAAAGCAAAAAGCTGAAAATTTCCTCTTATACTTTAGAAGCACTAATTAAAGAATGTCAAAGTGAATGGGAATATTCAGCAAAAGACTATAGATATGTTTCGGGAGATCATACAGGATTTGAATGCCAGTTATGTGACCAAAAAAACCTAAATCATTTGCATTACGTAAAGAATAAAGAAACAAAAGTAAAATGGCTTATTGGAAGCAGCTGCGCAGAAGAATTTGGAGATTATAAATTAAATGTCCCAAGTGATCAAGAAATTCAGCATAAAAAAACAGCTGTTATTCAACAACTATCTGATGTGGTTCCTGACCTGTTAAGTTATTTGGAATCAAATAAACAATTCCATAAAAAATATGCTACTTTACCTAAGGAATTATTTAAGAAAAAAAGTACCTTATTAAGTAAACTCATCTCGATTAAAAGCGAGCACTTAAAATTTCCCAAACAAAAAAATCTAAAAAATTTAGAACAATTTTATAAACAAGTCATATCCGTAGACCTTGCTATTGAAGCACATATAACACGCTATCAAAATCATTTATTATTTCCAACACCTGAAATTCAGCAATGGATTAATAAATCTAAAAATCCACAACACTTAATAAGTATGATTAAGAAAAATAATGGCTTGATTCCTAAAGAATTATTTGCTGAAATCGCAGAGCTGCAATACATTGAACGATTGCTGCAAGAAATCTTAATTCACTTTGATCAACACTTACTGTCTATCATCATGACAAAAACGATTACTGAAAAAATCACTTTTAAATTAACATTCCTAAAATCAAAAACCATTCTTGAAATGCCAACATCTAATTTTTTAGAGGTATTTACTGAGCTCTTTTTCGATGAATCTTATTCAATCAAAATTATTGAGAATAGATTAAAAACAAGAGCAGAAATTTCTCAAATTTATAATAAAGTTAGTGTTATTTTTGAAGATTACGCACGACTATTTAAACGTTTAGGATTTAAACTGGTTGTAACGCGATATACACAAGATCTCCTTATCCTCCAAAAGAATTCTACTTACTTTGAATATGATTCAAGAATATTCTTAATGGCGATTACTAACATGCATCTTGGGCTAGAAAAAGCCACAGCAGAGGGAGTTAGCCATGCGCTAAGTGAAAGTTTCTATCGACAATTTGACGAAGAAGAATGGCATGACTATATTAATCTCTTAAAATCTTTAAAATAAAAAAACGTTCATAACAACATATGTAGAAATATTTATAAACACGTTTCTACATATTAATATACATATTTCTACATATTAATATACATGTTTCTACATACTTGCATATATCTCATAACAAGAAACACATCCGGCCCAGCGTCAATGTAAATCGCAACGTAGCGCAGTGGAGTGAGAATTTAAGAATTGACGCGACCCATTCCCTTCACGCTAAATGCCCGTCCAAACCCCCGTTTGGACCTGCCTAGTGGCGAGCGGTAATTTTTTGGGGCGCCTTTTTTTCAAAAAAGGTGCGGTTTGTTTCTTCACACTTTTAATTTTTATTTTATATTTTCTTACAACTTACCTATAATAAATACTAGTTTTCAACGTAAAGAAGGTTAAATGATTATTTCTAATTTTTATTGTTTAGATCACCAGGGTACAACACATTAAGTGCTGTACTTACGTGGTGGTTATTTGATTTTCTTTTGATGTTTAATCTGCATAATCAGCAATGTTATCGTGAATGCATTAACTGCTATGTCTAAAAGAAAATTCACAATGGTAAAAACTAGAATTATATCATTCTCCTCCTTCTAATTTAATTACATTAGTATACCATTATATCTCAAAAAAATCCATTTTAATCACTTTTAATCCATAAAAAGGATATATTAAAATACTTTTTTCTAATTTTCATTTTATAAAAGTGTCCCGGACTCTTTTTCCATTTATATGCTAAAATGAAAATACTATAACACATCGGAGGTTCCGCATATGCTAAATGGGCTCGATCATACAAGTTTGCAGATATTCAAACAGTTTGATGATGGCAGGACGCTAGGTGATATTGCAATGGATTTTGATGTAACGATAAACCAGATTAAGAAACTAAAGCGGTTTTATAATGGTATTCAAAAGACGCGCCTTTCATTAAATGAGGATGCGGCGCAGCAATTTGCGAGTTTAGGGACGAAGGCGGTCGTATTGCTTCCACTTCTGAAAGATAATCTCGATTTATTTGCAGAAGTGCTGATGGTCGCGGAACCTGAAATGCGACGTGAGGATTTGGAGCAATTGATGACTCATGCGCAGGAAAAAAAGCAGCGCATCGCGGAGTTCAAACAGTATTACGAAGAACATTTATCGAAAATAGCTAAGCAGCAGAAAATCGGCACTCAGCTTGAAACAGATTTAAACGAAGTGCGACATCAATTGAAAGCTCAGTTGAAGGGGCTCAATAAGTATCCGAAGGCGGTACAGGAGAAACTGTTGTATTATGTAGGTCCATATGGCGAGCAGTTTGCGCTACGCCGCCGCCTAGATAGCGGTTTCCGACGTGCTTTGACAGCGAAGGGGATTATTGAGCTCATTGATTACGTATGGGAGATTCACGATATGGATGCGTTTGCGGAGCACCTGGCCAGTCGCATGAAGCATGGCCATTACATCGAATGGAATGAGGACCGTGAATATCATCGCAATCCATACGGCACCGCAAGTTCTGAGGATTACACGCAGATTCGTTCGTTTACCGAGGAATTTGATGCGATGGAGGCCTTGCAGAACGAGCATATGCAGGAGCTTGAAAACTTAAAATTAGAAACGAAGCAATTGGAAAAACAGTTGAAGGAAGCGCGCACCGCCAGTCTCCAATCATTTCAGGAAGCAAACGAAGCGGCAGATTTGATGTCAACGCGTGAAATCCTACGACACCGAGATATGCAAAACCTTGCGCTGAAATGGCTCTATAACAACGGTTACGTCGCAGCACCCGAAGTGACGCTGCCCAATATGCGCCGAGCAGATGTCATTGGCTATAACGCCGACAAAGTAATCATTATCGAAGTCAAAGCTAGCCGCGAAGATTACAACCGCGATCACAAGTGGCCCGAATATCTTCCATACTGCGATGCCTTCTATTTCTTCACAGACTTTTATATAGAAGAAACGCCAGTTGGCCAGCTGCGGGAAAAGGGCCGGAGCTTGGAAATTCAATTGGAAGATACCATGCCGCATACTTGCAGGGATAGGGAAGCGGTGACGTATGCGGTCGGTAGGGCGCTCAGTAGGAAAGTGGTGTTGGGTTGGTAGAATATAATAAAAATATCCCTATTAAAAAATAGGAATATTTTTATTATATTTAACGTTTAGTAAGTTAAATCATATAAACTAGCTATAATACCTTTATTTGTTCCAACTGATAATATCATCACATCTGGAAAGAACTCTACTTCATAAACTTTATTTGTTATATAATATTTTCCTGTTTCATGAATATTTCTCTTTGAACCAGGTAATCCATCTAATAGACCTGGCTCTGTAACAACTTCTTTTTTAGGGAAATATTTATTCATTACTTTTTTGGTAGGAAGTATTGTGAAGTCTGCAGTAAAGTACGTTTTTTTGATTGCTACCACTTTAGTACTTCCCTTTAATCTACTAATAGAGTCTACATTCAAATAATAAACGGTTGGATATAAGAAATCACTTGCTTGATAAGAGATTAAAGGTGAAATTTCGTTGATAGTTCCTTCTGGATTCTGCTTTTTAAGTTTTTTAAATGTCATACCTATTTTCCCATTACTGTTGGGTAATTTACCTTTTTTACTTAATGTTTTCATTTCTGTCATTGTAATCTTCTTTGCACTTGCCTCACTACTCTCGCTGAATAAACTCGGATAAAACATAACTAATATTACAGTAATAATTAATAACTTCTTTTTCATAAAATCCCTCCCATTTCACCTTAACAATTTATGAAATAATAAGGAATGATAGCTTTAAATCATTATTATTAATTATGTGAGATATTATACTCCTTCACCACTTTATAAAACGTATTCTTCTTCAATCTTAGCATTTCCATAAACTCTACACTTTTAATTTCCTTCGCCTGCCATTTTTCAAAACTAGCATAGTGAATTAAATTCTCCAAAATCATCCTTTTATAGACAAATCAAAACGCCATCTCAAATTAACATTGAAGCGGCGTTTTTTAGTGGATTTTGTCTATAAAATCGTCTATTTGATGATTTGTAAGACTACCAAAATGTTGTTTGGGAATGTTTTAAGTTTTTTATTTTTCATATAGATTCTGCTTTATTTTAATTTATGAAACTTATTACTTAATAAAATGTATAATTAAATAATAAAAAGTATATAATTGAATATATGTAATATTCAATTATTTTTAATGAAACAGGAGATAAGGTATGTACATTTCTCAATTAGTACTAAAGAATTTTAGAGGATTTTCAGGAAACGAAACAATTATAAACTTTAAAGAAGGTATTAATGTAATTTTAGGAGAAAATAATGCTGGCAAAACCACAATAATTAAAGCTTTGGATATATTATTCAACAATAAATCTTCAAAGAAATTAGGAATTAACGATTTCAATAGAGATATCGATTTAGATGTATTAAAAGATACACCACCATATATAATTATTGCTGCAAAACTAACAGAATCCCCAGAAGAAGATGAATATTCGGAAGAGCTTGTGGCTGTAGCAAATTGGCTAACAAAGATTGTTTCACCCTATGAAGCCAAAATAACATTAGAGTATTCATTACCTGAAAATGAGATAAGTAATTATCAAGTTTTCATGAGCAACAAACAAATGAATAAAAATGAATATTGGAATTATTTAGAACAGCATTTTTTAAAGAAATATGTTATTAAAATTTATATAGGGAACCCCGAATTAAAAAATCAATTAAATCCAATAGAACTTGCAAAATTTGATTTTCAATTTTTAAGTGCTATTAGGGATGTTGAACGTGATTTGTTTAAGGGAAATAACTCATTGTTAAAAGAAGTTATTGATTTTTATATGGATTATGAAATAAAAAGTAATATTGGTCTCTCTAATATTGAAAGAACTAAACAAATTTCAGTGAAAAAAGAGGAGTTTTCAAGAGAGTCTAAAGAGCTTATAAAAATATTAAAAGAAAGAATGCGTATTGGAGAAGAACAAATTTTAAAATATGTTAATAATACAGGTGCAGGTATAGATAAATCCAAACCTGTTTTTGATGGTGAAATATTTGATACAGAATTATATTCTTCTTTAAGACTAATTGTAGAAAAAGTAACGGGTATTAAACTACCAGCGACTAGTAACGGGTTAGGATATAACAACTTGATTTTTATATCTATTTTACTTTCTAAAATGCAAAGAGATGCCTCTGGAACATATTTAGGATCAAATGCAAAGACATTTTCTATATTAGCTATAGAAGAACCAGAAGCACATTTACATCCAAGTATGCAGTATAAATTTTTACAATTTTTAAAGAAAAATAATCAATCTGAAGTGCGCCAAATATTTGTCACTACTCATTCACCTAATATTACAGCAGCTGTGGATTTGGAAGATATTATAATTCTTCAAAAAGAAGATAATGAGAGAATTAGATTAGCTTATCCAAGCAAAGTTTTTGATACTAAAACTACTGATGATGATGATGAAATAAAAGCAAAAAAAAAATCTAGAGAATATGTTGGAAGATTTCTAGATGTGACTAAAGCTGACTTATTTTTTGCTAAAAATATTATCCTAGTCGAAGGAATTGCAGAACAGTTAATAATCCCTGAATTCTCCAGAAAAATGGGTAAAGATTTAGAAGATAGTCATACAACCATTATCAATATAGGTGGAAGATATTTTAACCATTTTTTAAGACTATTTGATATTGATGCAAGTGAATATGCTTTAAAAAAGAAAGTAGCTTGCATAACAGATTTAGACCCTGTTAGAAAAAAAATCACTAAAAACAATACTGAAAACGATAAAGTAACTTCTGAGTGGAGTAAATGTCCACCAATATTATTAGATTTAAATTCCAATCAATACGCATATAAAGATACTTCTAATAATTTGTTGAATACCCAATTTTTTTCAGATAATATTCAAATCTTCACACAAAGAAAGAAATTAAGTTCCACTTTAGAATATGAATTAATACGAATTAATCCTGAAAAAAAGGAATTAATCATGGATGCTGTTTCTAATCAAAAAGAATTAACTGAGTTAATTGATATGGTAAGTCGATCTGAAAATATAAATAAAATAGTAGACAGGTTAAGGCAATGTACCTTAAAAACAGAACTACAAATGGCTTTAGAAAACGGAAAGATTGCTGATAGTCAAGAAAATAGAATCGCAATACTAGCAAGCCGATATTTAATGTCTATTAAAAAAGGGGAAGCTGCCCAAGAGTTAGCTTATTTAATTTCTTCAGATGAAAATGAAATGATTACAATTCCAGATTATATAGTTGAGGCGATAAAATGGATATCACATTAGAAAAAGACATTATTAGGTTAGATAGTAGTAAAAGTTGCATACCTATAAATAAGAATTTCAAATTATATGCTGGACCAGGAGCAGGAAAAACTACTTTTCTGACTGAGCATATCAAAAGAATAACTCGAGAATCAAAAATCCTCACTAAAAACCGTAAGATTGTATGTATTACATATACTAATACAGCTGTAAACACTTTAAATGAAAGACTAAAAAGTGCTGAAAATTCACTTGAAATAAGCACTATCCATAGTTTTTGTTACAAATTTATAGTGAAGCCATTCATTTGGATTTTAAAAGATTGTATCTTACCTATTGCAGAAATAAATGGACACGAAAATATAAAGCTTAGACAAAGTCAAATGAAGGATTTTAAAACTCAGACGCAACAATTTTACTTAGATAATAAACAATTATCAGAGTCACTAGAAAAATTAAAATGGATTTTAGATGGAGATGGGAATCTAATTTTAGATTTCGTGAAGTTTTCTGATGGAAGAATAGATAATTTCAATCTAAAAAAAGAATCTTTCTTAGTCTACAAGGAAATATACTGGAAAGAAGGTAAACTAAGCCATGACGATGTTTTATACTTCGCTTATAGAATTTTAACTGAAAATCCGAGTTTATTAAGAGTCATTCGAGCTCAATTTCCTTATATTTTAATAGATGAATTTCAAGATACTAGTCCGTTACAAACAGCTATAATTAAATTAATCGGTGAAAAAGATACAATAATCGGAGTTATAGGTGATATCTGTCAATCTATATATTCTTTTCAAGGTTCTAATGTTGATTCATTTAAATCTTTTTCTCTAAATAATATGCAAGAATATATCATTGAGGGTAATCGAAGATCTACAGAACAAATTATTAAAATTCTTAATCACATGAGAAATAATTTAGATTTTATTCAGTATTCTCCAGATAATAAAATAGGTCATAAACCTAAAATAATAATAGGAAGTAAAACAGCTTCACTAAAATATTTAGATGAAACATGTGAAGAAATAATTTACCTTTCTTATAAAAATCCCAACAATAAATATCCTAATATAATTTTAGAGGATTCAACAAGTAATAGAGGATGTATGATTTACTATGTTGTTCAATCACTTGAATTAGGAAAAGAATTAGATATAAAAAATGCAATTAGATTTATGAAAAGAGCATATAGAAAAAATATATTATTTGATGATAAAGCAGCTTTGATAAATTTAAAAAGATTGTTAAATGATTATTCTATGTTTGAAGATATTTCAATAACAGAGTTTTATAATACCTATTTACTAGGATATTACCAAGTGAAAAATAAAATAACTAATGGAAAAGTTAAAGACTTATACGATTCAATCACAATTAAACAGTTGGCTACATATATTAATAGAACTGATAAAGGGAAATTAGAACAAAAAACTATTCATCAGTCTAAAGGTGATGAATTTGAAAATGTTTGCATCTTTTTTCAAGAAGATTCTAAAGAAAAAAATTTAGAATTTTTACTCTCACCTGACATGACAAAAGAAGTACATCGTGTATATTACGTTGCTTTAAGTAGAGCTGTTAAAAAATTGTATATTCATATTCCAGAAAATATTGATCATAAAACAGCAGAACGTTTAAAAGAAATTGGATTTCTCTTAGTTTATTTAGATTAAATAGTAAACAAGAAAATTTTAAAGTGTCGATACTTATACATCGACGCTTTTTTAAATTACTATTTCAGTCCTCTTAATTCACTATTAATTATTTGAGAGCCATATTTCCTTATTACCTTATAAAACGTATTCTTCTTCAAACCAAGCATCTTCATAAACTCCACACCTTTAATTTCTTTCGCCTGCCATTTTTCAAAGTTCGCTTCTAAAATCGCTCGCTGCTCTTTTGACAATGTTTCCAAACTAATAGCTGGACGACCTAAATGCTTCCCAGCTTTGCGTGCTGCAGCAATGCCTTCCTTTTGGCGCTTCAGAATCTTTTTACGCTCTTGATCGGCCACATATGAAAGTAACGATAGGAATTGGTCCTCCATTAATGACCCAAGCTGGCTATCTTCACTGTTCATCGCTTTAAATTTCCGGCTATCAAACAACGTTTCATTTTCAAGCACAATAATGTCCGCTTGAATTTTACGTGTGATTTCCTTCCACTCTGAAATAATCGCTTCATAATTACGACCCAGGCGATCAAGCGCATCGACATAAATTAAATCGCCTTCACGCAGACGACTTTTCATATTTTGATACTGCGGGCGGTTAAAATCCTTACCACTCGCATGGTCGATGTAAATATCTCGCTCATCAATGCCAAGTGCTTTCATCTTTGCTTCCTGACGTGCTGTGTTTTGGTCTGCAGTTGAAACACGAATATACCCGAATGTTTTTGATGCCATCTATTTTCCCTCCAGTAATTGCTTGAGTTCTTCTACCGTTAATACATGCTGTGGATCTCGATGAATCATACGGTGGCAGTTGGCACAAAGCGGCACAAGGTCCGTTTCAGGATTAACATGCGTCTCTTTTGTAACATGAAGCGGTTTAATATGATGCACTTCAATAAAGTTTCGACCGCGTTCGCCGTACACTTCTTCAAAATCAAAACCACATGCCTGACAAGTAGTGCCATGTATTTCAATGGCCATTCGACGGTTCTCAGCGTTACGTTCATAGCGCTGGCCATAATACGTTTGTAGTTTCCCTTCAATGTGGCCATTTTCAACTTCCATCGCTTGTAGATCATCTTCTACAGATGGTCCCTCCCAAAGTTTTTCAAGGAGCGCAGCATGTTCCTCGCTTATTAAATAATTTGTGTTAACAGGATTTTTCAAAATCAACATATTAGATAATTGTTCATTCTCTAATAAATCTAATCGTTTAATGCGCGGAGCTAAATCGACCTCCAGCACCTCCAAATCAATCGACGCAAATTCATCTGGTACGTGATCTTCTGTCCAGTGTTCTGAACGATTGTCTGCCTCATCAATGGTATAGGGCTCGGAAATGGCAACCGTTTTTGCGACGACACCTCCAGTTCCTCTGTTACCACCATCTGAACGCCAAATATACACTACGTCTCCTTCTTGCAATTGATCGACAAAATGTTTCTGACGCACAGACCACGTAATAACCTCATTCTCACTTAAATATGTATCCACCTCAAAATGTTTGGGATTACCTTGAAAAATCCATGTTTGCATAAAAATCGACTCCTTTTGTTAAAAAACGTTTATAAAGATATATAATCAATTATAAACGTTTATAAAGTGATTTTGAAGGGTTTAGAAACGAAAAAAGACACCTAAAAATAGGTGTCCGTAAAGTATGATTTTACAAACAAGTTAAAATGTTAAGCTATACTCACTTATATACATAGAAAAGAGGCCCTGCACATGAACACCATTGATGCATTGAATATTTTTTACAGAGAAGATGTAATTTCTGATTTACTTAAAAGCTGTTTTGAAGATTCTCCAGCTTTCTTAAAACAATTTCTAGCAGCGGGGAATGTGGCGCTCAATACACATACAGAGTACACGATTATGAATCGCTTAGGACTTGGTAAAGGGTAAAGCGATTGGAACTCCGGATATGGTGATTGTGAACGGTGATCAAATCATTGTGATTGAAAATAAACTTGGCACAGGTGAAGGTATTTTAACCAAAAACAAAATCAGTCAAATTCGAAAATCCTAATGTATTTAGCTTATTTGTTAATTCAGCATTTTTTTTTGCAGCCATATTTAATGCTTTATAATAATCTGCAATTACATCCCCAGATGAGGTTTCAATAAGCTCGTCTCTTATCCAACCACTAGTAATTTTTTCAATATAATCTGAATTAGCTTCATTTAAAAAATCATGTATTGCTTGTGATGAATCTTGTAAATTTTTATATACTCTAGAAAATTCTATATTTTCATATTTAAATTTCCCGCTAGCTGAGAATATATCTCTTAGATTAGAAACATATACAAAATAAAAATTTATTAAATGTTCGGCAGATCTTTTGTAATCATTTTGTGAGTTACCTATTAGATCTTTAGGAAACTGTATAAATAAATCTGCTTTAATTTTCAACCTTTCTTCTTCTGGTAAATCATTAAAATATGTAGGCATAACTTGCTCTTTTTCAGAAGTGTACCATTTTGCTTCATTAGAATTATTTCTCAAATAATCTTGTAAAAATTTCACTTTTCCATCATCATTTAATTCTCTCAAAGTGTCATATTCTACTTTAGATTCAAATACTGAAGAGGCGCCACTTCTTATATCAATTACAAACCTAGGGCTATGTGTTACTTTAATTGCTTTTGTAGTTTGCCAATAAGGAGCATGTCGAACTAATAATCTATTTTCTTTTTTCACCTTAGAACCGAACATCAAAAAAATCTCTTCATAATCGGGATCAGAAATGGACTCCATTACAGAATTACCATTAGTTGTCCATTCACCATTGCTTCGGGATTTTAATTCTAGCCCAAATTTAATACCATTAAGTTTTAAATCCATATCAGGAAAATGGTGTCCTAAATGAGCAGTTATTTCTAAAATATCTCCATGCTCTTTAATTTTTGTAGAAACATTCTCTGCAATTAATGGTACTAATTTTTCAAAACCATTGTTATTTCCGTTACTAACTAAATATTCTTTAGGAACGGGATCCATCGCTTCGATTTCATCTTTTATTAAATTTAATACTTGTTCAATGTTCATTCGCTGGCACCTCATTAATTTTTTCTAAATAATGTTAAATTCTATTTCAAAGTATAGCATATTTTATTTTTAGATTATTTCATATACATTATTAATATTTAATAAATCATCCACAAGTGTATATTATCTAAGCCTTCATTGTTAATGAATAGCTTTTTATTATTATATTTTTAAGTTATTTATTTGATTTTGTCATAAATTTATTTACTCTAGCACTTAAATCTATTATTAATTTAATTTATATAATATAATTACATTTACGAACGGAGGTTCCAAAATGACATTAAATTCAACACAAGACGTTCCTAATCTAAAAAATAATAAAGATTTAGGTACATTAAATGTACTTTCACTATTTTCTGGATGCGGTGGCATGGATTTAGGATTCGAGGGAGATTTCCCCGTGTTAACAGAATCTTTAAATCCATTAGTTAATCCTCATTGGAATACAAAATCTTTAGGCGATTATTGGTCACGTTTACCTAAAACTGCTTTTTCTACTGTATTTGCAAATGATATACGTCCAGATGCTCAACGTGCATGGACAAACTATTTTGCAAAAAAGAATATTTCTAAAGAAACTTATCATTTAGAAAGTATTGTAGATTTAGTTAAAAAATTTAAGAACGATGGAATTAATCCATTTCCAAATAATATAGATGTTGTTACAGGCGGATTTCCTTGTCAAGATTTTTCTGTTGCTGGCAAACGCCAAGGATTTGAATCAAAAAAATCGCATACAGGTAAATTAGCTGAAGATAATCAACCTAGTATTGAAAGTCGTGGACAACTTTATATGTGGATGCGTGATGTAGTGTCTATTACTCAGCCTAAAGTATTCATCGCTGAAAATGTTAAAGGCTTAGTTAACTTAGGTGATGTTAAGGAAATTATTGAAAATGATTTCCGTAATATCGGAAATAACGGCTATATTGTAGTTCCTGCCCAAGTTTTACATTCTGCAGAATTTGGCGTACCACAATCTAGAGAACGTGTTATTTTCTATGGTTTTAAACGTGAGTCACTAACGGATGAAGCTATTGAAGCTCTAACATCAGAAACAATCCCTGCTGATTACAACCCTTACCCACCAAAAACACATTATCTACCGAATGACTCTTCACCTGCAGCAAATTTGAAGAAATTTGTGTCGGTAAAAAGTGCATTTGTAGGATTAGAAGAGCCTGAACAAAGTACAGATATGTCCCAACAAAAATATTCTAAAGCGAAATATATGGGGGCTCACTGTCAAGGTCAAAATGAAGTGAATTTAGATGGCATTGCGCCAACTATTAGATCTGAACATCATGGCAATATTGAATATCGTAGATTATCATTAGAAAATGGTGGTACTTACATTCATGAATTAGAAAGTGGTCTAGCTCCACGTCGTTTAACTGTGAGAGAATGCGCTAGAATTCAAACATTCCCAGACGATTATAAATTTGTTTGGAGTGCTTCTAAAAAAGATAATATTGAAGGGTTATCTGCTTCAAGTGCCTATAAAATTATTGGTAATGCAGTTCCTCCATTATTAGGTTTTAATATTGCTAAGCGTCTAGAAGATAACTGGACACTATACTTCAAATAACTAAAAAGAGGCTGCCTTCAATAAAAGGCAGTCTCTTTTATTATGTTGAAATTGGACATATTTAATTGTTAAAGATTTTTTTTATAACTATGTATTCAGATTCTAACACTGTTAATTGCTTTAAATCTTTTAATAATGGCGGATTTTTACTTTCAATATTTTTTTCTTTTCTTTGAATATTGATTCTTAAATTGGACAGTATAATACGTTTCCATGTAGCAGCTCTATATTCCGGGTCATCCATTTGCCAAATCTCAATTGGAAAATCAAACTCATATTTCCAATAAAAAATTAATTCTTCTATATCTATTTCATCATTTTTTAAAAATGAAATAATGTCATCATAATTTTCTGATAGCAAGGCGATAATTTTCGACTGTTTTTCTCTACACTCTTTTATACTTACTTTCCCACCGGCTGAAAATACATCTCTAATTGAAGCATTAAAAATATTGTATTTATTTAACCAATACAAAGAAATTTTTTCATATTTGATATTATTCTTTTCGAAAACATTTGGAAAAAGAATAAAAGTTTTAATTAACAATTTTTTCTTTTCTATCCAATCTACCTCACTATAAACTTTAACTTTCATACTTTTTTCTTCGTCTAGCCACCATAATATTTCTCCCTTATTCAGATTCTTTCTTACTTGTCGCTTCAATCTTTTAGATTTTTCAATATTATTAAGTTTTTTAAACGTTTCGTAGGTTTCTCCCATCTCACTCAGAATAGAGTTCCCCGAATCTATATCCATATCTAAATAGAACCTTGGCGAATGTGTAACTCTAATATCAGCTATACATTCTTCGTATTTTTTTATTTTAACTTCAATTCGATTATTTTTTTGTTTCGAACCAAAAAAAACAAATAATTGGTTACTTAACTCATTATCTGTAATTTTTTCAAAAATACTATTTCCTGTAGTATGCCATTTATTTTGTTTCGTATATTTTATTTCCACGCCAAATCCATTATCTAAAATAACATTTGGAAATTCTTGTTTACCAGTATATTTTAAATATTCGATGTTAAATTCCGATTTAATACTTTGCATAATTTCAACAACAAAGCTTTTAAACTGTTCTTCTGTATTTATGAATTCTAAATCAACATTTGCACAAATTATGTCTGAAACTTTAGATAGAAATAACTCAATTTTTTTTATTTCCACTTTATTGTCTCCTTAAAATTAAATTATTTTTTCATTCCCAGCAACTCTATCTCCATTCCAATGCGGAAGTTGAAAATATCTTCTGCGCGAATATCAGTAAAATCGGTGCTATATTCTGTTTCGATATTGCGTACGAAAAGCAACTTACCAATAAGCTCTAGTGTCTGGCCGTCTGGTGTATAGATTTTCCAGATCGGTAATCCTGATTTATAGAAGCCAGCGTCATCTACAAGAATGGAAATTTCGTCGCTATAGTCCGCTATATCATAAGATTCAGTATTTAAAATTCGACAAATTTCGGCATTTTGAACAGTTAGGTTGTCATTATTTATCTGGATTGTGCCGACATCGTACTGCATTTGTTGCTCTGGAAAGTCTATGTAATAAAGTTTGAGTTGAGGCATGTTTTCACCATTTCTATTTTCTTTTAATGATAGCATAAAGTTAATATATTATTTTTTTCAGTAAATGTACTCTTTGAAGTAGGAGCATTCCTGTTAGAAGGATTTTCAGAGACTTGAAAACAAAAAAGCCCTCCTGTATGATGCTTGAGTGTCAACTGGCATTGACGCGCATAATATACAG
>NZ_JBHUOR010000102.1:0-14823 GCF_042686175.1 Kurthia populi
GCACTTTCATTGATCAACAATCGACCAAGAAAGTGCCTCAACTGGAATACCACACAGGATGCATTTGAATGTGAAGTGGTGCAGTTAATTTGACAATCTATCTTACAAAAAAGAATCGTACATTGTACGGTTCTTTTTTTATGCTTATGGAATTCGCTAATCGTTCAATTTGTTCTCGTATCAATATGTGGTAAAATAGGTTAGATTCATGGAAAACGGAGGATACGTCACGTGTTTAAATATTATTTAATTGCACTCTTTGTCATTATTGTTGACCAGCTGACGAAATGGGGCATTGTGAAAAACATGACAGAGGGCCAAGAAATCGTTGTTTGGGACCCTATTTTTTCACTTTACTCACATCGTAACCAAGGCGCAGCATGGGGTATGATGCAAGGCAAAATAGGTTTATTTACAATCATTACGGTGGTTGTGATTATCGCGATCATTTATTACTTCCACAAAGAAGGAAAAGGCAAGCCGCTATTTGCGACGAGCCTAATGCTGCTTCTAGGCGGCGCAATTGGGAACTTCATCGACCGCTTAATGCGCGGCGAAGTAGTGGACTTTGCAAGCTTTTGGATTCCAGTAATCGACTACGATTTCCCAATCTTTAATATTGCAGATATGGCGCTAACATTTGGCGTAATTTTAATGATTATTTATGTATTATTTTTTGAAGGAAAACAAGGAAAGGTGAAGAAATAATTTTATGACTGAAAATTTTATAGTACAAGCAGATACTGCCGGAAACCGCATTGATAAAGCAATAGCATCGATGCAAGAAAAGTGGTCTCGTACACAAGTTCAAAACTTTGTTGAAGAGGGACATTTACTCGTTAACGGAGAAAAAGTAAAAAAAACATATAAAGTAAAAGAGCATGACCATATTAGCGTGGATGAGCCAGAAGCTGAACCACTTGAAATCATCGCAGAAGATTTAGCGTTAGAAATCGTTTATGAAGATGAAGATGTTTTAGTTGTTAACAAACCAAAAGGTATGGTTGTACACCCAGCACCAGGCCATGCAACAGGCACATTAGTAAATGGTTTAATGCATCACTGTAACGACCTATCAGGCATTAATGGTGTCATGCGCCCTGGTATCGTTCACCGTATCGATAAAGATACATCGGGTCTATTAATGGTCGCTAAAAATGATATGGCGCATGAAAAACTTGTTCAACAACTTGTTGATAAAACAGTAACACGTCGCTACACAGCACTTGTACATGGTCATATTCCACATGACAAAGGAACAATCGATGCACCAATCGGTCGTGACCAAAAAAATCGTCAAAGACAAGCCGTTGTCGATAACGGTAAGCACGCTGTGACACACTTCCAAGTAACAGGCCGCTTTGGTGTAGATTACACAGTAATTGAATGCCGTCTTGAAACAGGCCGTACACACCAAATTCGTGTGCATATGAACTATATTGGCTATCCACTTGTTGGAGATCCAAAATACGGACCGAAGAAAACAATGGATATTGGTGGCCAAGCACTACATGCGGGCGTTTTAGGTTTTGTGCACCCACGCACAAATGAGTACTTAGAGTTCTCTGCACCAATACCTGCTGATTTTGAAGCGTTATTAGCTCGTTTAGGCAGCGAATACGAAAATTAACAAATAGGCTGTTGACACTTTAAGTCATGAAGGTCTATAATTGTGTCAGTGAAAATCTTAATATTCACCTTTTAAAGACAGTCCAGAGAGGCTGAGAAGGGATGCGAAGAATGTGGGATTACTGCGTCGAGTTATGCAGTTTATTTGACATATCTATCAGTATACCTATACAACCTCTTGGGCCTTATGCTCAAGAGTTTTTTTTATTGAAAGAAAGGAGGCAGTTCCAGTTGACAAAGAAGGCCGACATTTTAGATGAAGCAGCGATGAACAGAGCGCTAACTCGTATCGCACATGAAATTATCGAACGCAACGAAGGAATCGATAACGTCATTTTAGTAGGAATTAAAACGCGCGGTGCATACTTAGCGAAGCGCCTGTCACAAAAAATCAATACGATTGAGAAAAAGGAAATTCGTGCAGGAGAGTTAGACATTTCTCTGTACCGCGATGATCTTTCAACAAAAACATTGAATGGTGAAGCGACAGTACAGCAGGTCGATATTACACACGATTTGACAAACCAAACCGTCGTACTAGTTGATGATGTACTGTACACAGGTCGTACAGTTCGCGCAGGAATGGATGCGGTTATGGATATTGGACGTCCGTCACAAATTCAACTAGCCGTACTAGTTGACCGAGGCCACCGCGAGTTACCAATTCGCGCGGACTTCGTAGGGAAAAACATCCCGACGGCAAGCCACGAACGCGTCGTTGTCCACATGGTAGAAGTAGACGACGAAGATTTAGTAGCAATTTACGAGTAGGTAGAAGCAAAGAAGGAAGTTGAAAGATATGTCAAATCAAACTGTTTTAGATATCAATGACAAACCAAAAGGCAGTCAATTAATTACATTAAGTTTACAACATATGTTCGCAATGTTTGGATCAACGATTTTAGTGCCAACATTGACAGGATTATCACCAGCTATCGCCCTTTTAACGAGTGGTGTCGCAACATTGTTCTTCTTATTAATAACACGTTTTCAAGTACCTGCATATTTAGGTTCATCATTTGCCTTTATTGCTCCTATCTTAGTAGCAACGAAAGCTGCGGGTGGCCCTGGTGGAGCAATGATTGGCGCAATGGCAGTCGGGATCGTATACGGGATTGTGTCGCTATTAATCTGGAAAACAGGTTATAAATGGATTTTACGCATTTTACCGCCAATCGTCGTAGCCCCTGTTATTATGGTTATCGGCTTAGCGTTAGCGGGCACAGCAGTTGACATGGCAATGAATGAAACACTAGATAACGGCACGAAAGTATATCATGCATCGTACTTTGTTATCGCACTCATTACACTAGCAGCAGCGATTATCGTCAACAACTTTGTAAAAGGTGTTGTCAGCACGATGCCAATCTTAATCGGCTTGATTGTCGGCTATATTGCGGCCCTTATTTCAGACCAAATTGCAGGTACAAGTTTTATTAACTTCACTGCAGTAACAGAAGCAGCGTGGATTGCTTCACCAGACTTCTTAATTCCTGGTATAGATTATGACTTCAAGGTAACGTCGACGTTGCTACTTGCAATGGTACCAATCGTCATCGTGACAATCTCAGAGCATATTGGACACCAACTTGTTTTAGGGAAAGTCGTACACCGCAATTTCATTAAAAGTCCAGGGCTTCACCGTTCATTACTAGGTGATGGCTTCGGTACACTAATTTCATCTCTAATCGGTGGTCCACCAAAAACAACGTACGGTGAAAATATCGGCGTACTTGTTTTAACACGCGTCTTCAGCGTATGGGTAATCGGTGGTGCAGCAGTGTTTGCCGTCTTACTGTCCTTCTCAGGAAAGCTAATGGCTTTAGTAAGTACAATTCCAACACCAGTGCTTGGGGGCGTATCGATCTTACTATTCGGTATCATCGCATCAAGCGGGCTACGCATGCTAGTCGAAAACAAAATTGATTTCGACCACAGTCGTAACCTTGTGATTGCATCAGTTATTCTAATCTTAGGTATCGGCGGCGGTAAGCTCTTATGGGAAAACGCATTCGGTATTAAAGGATATGACTTTGCAATCGAAGGTATGGCACTAGCGGCAATCGTCGGTGTCCTACTAAACATCATCTTACCGGGTAAAGCGCAGCCAGACCTTGAGCTGTTAGCAGACGAAAAAAAAGAACAACAACTTAATAAGAATTAAACAGCATTACCTTTTAAGGGTTGCCCAGAGAGGCACAGAAGGGTCAATATTACAGCTAAGAGGGGCGTACTCGCATACCTCTACTGTAATATCCTTCCTCCGCCTCCTTAAAATAACTAAGGAGGCTTTTTTATTAAAATCTCGACTGTGAGCGAGAATAAATTTGGAGGCACTATGATGAAAAATTTACTGTCAATTGAAGAAGTATCTAACGAAGAAATCTATGCGATTTTAAAAAGAGCCGCAGCGTTTGAAGCAGGCGAGCCCACACAACTAGAACAAGACTACTTAGTTGCAAACCTATTTTTTGAACCAAGTACACGTACGAAAACAAGCTTTGAAACGGCTGAGCGCAAAGTTGGCGCTACAGTCATTCCCTTTGAAGCAGGATTTTCAAGTACATTAAAAGGCGAAACACTGTATGACACAGTGAAAACGTTAGAGATGATCGGCATGGACGCAGTAGTCATTCGCCATAAAGATGATGCCTACTACAAGGAATTACTAGAAGGCATCAACGTCTCCGTAATCAATGCAGGTGACGGTGCAGGCCAGCATCCGTCACAATGTCTACTCGATTTATTCACAATTTTCAAAGAGTTCGGCAAATTCGAAGGATTAAATGTTACAATCGTGGGGGATGTGTCCCATAGCCGCGTTGCAAAATCAAACGCATCCGCACTACAAAGACTTGGCGCAAACGTTCACTTTGTTTGCCCGAAAGAATGGCAAGGCGACTACAGCGAGGCACGTCACGATTGGGATGAGTTACTACATACAAGTGATGTCGTCATGTTACTTCGCGTTCAACATGAACGTGATGCCGCATACGACGGTTTTACAACAGAAGGATATCACGCACAATTCGGCTTAACGAAAGAACGTGAACAGCAAATGAAAGATGGCGCCATCATCATGCACCCGGCACCAGTGAATCGCGGAGTAGAAATTGACTCCGATCTCGTTGAGTGTGACCGCTCGCGAATCTTCGAGCAAGTACGCAACGGCGTATTCGTTCGCATGGCTATCGTAGAAACGATCTTAAAGGGGAGAAACTAATGTCAAAATTAATCACAAACATCCAGTTAGTAGATGCAGCAGGGAACTTATCAGCAGGTGAAATTTTAATCGACAATGATGGTAACATCGCAGAAGTTGCGGCAAAAGTATCACAAGCAGCAGACGAAACAATCGATGGTAAAGGCTGCATGGCCTCGCCGGGTTTTGTTGACGTCCATGTTCACCTTCGTGAGCCAGGCTTTGAACATAAAGAAACAATTGAAACAGGAACAGCATCTGCTGCAAAAGGTGGGTTCACAACCATTTGCGCAATGCCAAACACAAAGCCAGTTCCAGACTCAGTTGAAAACTTACAATTAATTAATCGTCTTATCGAGAAAAGCGCTAAAATCCGTGTGCTACCGTACGGTTCACTAACAGTCGCCCAATCAGGTGACGCACGTACAAGCATTAAAGATTTAAAAGACAATGGCGCAGTTGCCTTCTCTGATGACGGTGTCGGCGTACAATTAGCTTCAACAATGTACGAGCAAATGAAAGATGCAGCGGAGCTTGGGGTAGCGGTCGTTGCACACTGTGAAGATAATTCACTTATCTACGACGGTGTTATGCACGAAGGGAAACGTAATCACGAACTAGGCTTGCCTGGGATTCCATCAATTTGTGAATCTGTTCAAATCGCACGTGACGTACTACTTGCTGAAGCAGCTGGTGCACATTATCATGTCTGCCACGTTTCAACAAAAGAATCGGTACGCGCCGTACGCGATGCGAAAAAAGCAGGCATTCGTGTAACTGCTGAAGTTTGTCCACACCATCTAATTTTAGAGGAAATGGACATCCCTTCAGATGATGCAAACTGGAAAATGAATCCACCATTACGTGCGAAGGATGACTGGGAAGCATTACATGAAGGGTTACTTGATGGCACAATCGACTGTATCGCAACGGATCATGCACCACATACGCATGATGAAAAATGCTGCGGTATGGTTGGCGCACCATTCGGCATTGTCGGTTTTGAAACAGCGTTCCCATTACTGTATACACAATTTGTGAAAACAGGAAAATGGACACTGCGCCAACTAATTGATTGGATGACGGTTAAACCGGCACAACTATTCAAATTGCCATACGGTACATTAAATGTCGGCGAATCTGCAGACATCGTACTGATTGACTTAGATAATGAACAAGCAGTCGACGTTGAGAATTTTGAATCAAAAGGGAAAAACACACCATTCAATGGCTGGAAAGCGTATGGATGGCCACAAAAAACAATCTACAATGGTGAGATCGTATGGGAGGAAGCATAATGACAACAAGAAAACTCATTTTAGAAACAGGGGAAGTATTTGAAGGGCAAGCATTTGGTAGTGACAAAGGTTCGGACGGTGAAGTCGTATTCACAACGGGGATGACAGGATATCAAGAAACATTATCTGATCCATCTTTCTGCGGACAAATCGTAACAATGACCTACCCACTAATTGGTAACTACGGGATGAACCGTGATGATTTCGAAACGATTTCACCAGCAATTAAAGGGTTCGTCGTACATGAACTAGCAAAAACACCATCAAACTTCCGTAACGAAGGCACAGTGGATGAATACTTCAAAATGAAAGACATTCCAGGGATTGAAGGCATCGACACACGTAAACTAACACGCCTTATTCGTAACGAAGGTTCTGTTAAAGGATACTTAACAGCGACAAATGAAGACGTCAATGTAGAAGAAGTTGTGGCACGCTTACAAGGCACAATTTTCCCAACAAACCAAGTAGAACAAGTTTCAACAAAAAGCGCATATCCATCTCCAGGACGTGGCAAACGCGTTGTACTAATGGACTTCGGTATGAAGCACGGGATTTTACGCGAATTAAATAAACGTAACTGTGATGTAGTCGTTGTCCCTTACAACACAACCGCAGAAGAAGTGCTAGCTTACCACCCAGATGGCATCATGCTATCAAACGGACCTGGGGATCCACTTGATGTACCAGAAGCAATTGAAACGATTAAAACTTTAATCGGAAAAGTGCCACTATTCGGTATTTGCTTAGGTCACCAACTATTCGCATTAGCAAGTGGTGCACAAACATTTAAATTGAAATTCGGTCACCGCGGTGCGAACCACCCAGTAAAAGACTTACGTACAGGTCGTACAGAATTAACATCTCAAAATCATGGTTACGCAGTAGATATGGATTCACTTGCTGCAACAGACCTAGAAGTAACACATGTTGCTTTAAATGACAGCACATGTGAAGGACTACGCCACAAAACAGCAGCAGCCTTCACGGTACAATATCACCCAGAAGCATCACCTGGTCCGGAAGATCCGAACCATCTATTCGACGAATTTATCGAGTTAATGAATAACAATACTAGAGAGGAGCAACAACAACATGCCTAAACGCCAAGATATCAAATCCATTTTAGTAATCGGTTCTGGTCCAATCATCATCGGTCAAGCCGCAGAATTCGACTACGCAGGTACACAAGCCTGCCTTTCACTTAAAGAGGAAGGGTACCGCGTTATTCTTATTAACTCAAACCCAGCAACAATCATGACAGATACACAAATCGCTGACAAAGTATACATCGAGCCAATCAGCCTTGAGTTCGTATCACGTATTATCCGTAAAGAACGCCCAGACGCGATTTTACCAACTCTAGGTGGTCAAACAGGTTTAAATATGGCAATCGAGCTTCATAACTCAGGTATTTTAGATGAGCTAAATGTAGAAATCTTAGGTACAAAATTAGATGCTATTAACCAAGCAGAGGACCGTGATTTATTCCGTAACTTAATGTACGAACTAGATGTCCCAACACCAGAATCAGAAATCGTACACACAGTAGAAGAAGCAGAAGAATTCGTAAAAAAAATCGGTTATCCAATTATCGTACGTCCAGCCTTTACACTAGGCGGTACAGGCGGTGGTATTTGTGAAAATGACCAAGACCTTCACGAAATCGTTGCATCTGGCTTAAAATACTCTCCAGTAACACAATGTTTAGTTGAAAAATCAATCGCTGGCTACAAAGAGGTTGAGTACGAAGTAATGCGTGACTCAAAAGACAATGCCATCGTTGTTTGTAACATGGAGAACGTTGACCCAGTCGGCATTCACACAGGTGACTCAATCGTTGTAGCACCATCACAAACATTATCTGACCGCGAATACCACATGCTACGTAACGTATCATTAAAAATCATCCGTGCACTAGGCATCGAAGGTGGCTGTAACGTACAGCTAGCACTTGACCCAGACAGCTTCAACTACTACATCATTGAAGTAAACCCACGTGTATCACGTTCATCAGCACTTGCATCAAAAGCAACGGGTTACCCAATCGCGAAGCTTGCAGCAAAAATTGCTGTTGGCCTAACACTTGATGAAATGATCAACCCTGTAACAGGTAAAACATACGCTTGCTTCGAGCCAGCACTTGACTACATTGTTGCAAAAATCCCACGCTGGCCATTTGATAAATTCGAAGGTGCAAAACGTAACCTTGGTACACAAATGAAAGCAACTGGTGAAGTAATGGCTATCGGTCGTAACTTTGAAGAAGCGATGCTAAAAGCCGTACGTTCATTAGAAACAGGTCACAAGCATCTTGAAATGAAGCACGCGGAAGATCTTTCAGATGAATGGATTAAAAAACGTGTCACAAAAGCGGGCGATGAACGTTTATTCTTCCTAGGTGAAGCATTACGTCGCGGCGTAACAATCGAAGAAATCCATGAATGGTCAAAAATTGACTTATTCTTCTTAAATAAATTCAAAAACATCATCGATTACGAAACAACATTAAAAGACAATGTTCAAGACGTTGAAGTATTACGTCATGCGAAGAAAATTGGTTTCGCCGATGAAACAATCGGTAAACTATGGGGCATGAGTGAAAGCGATGTATACGACTTCCGTAAAGCAAATGGCATCATCCCAGTGTACAAAATGGTTGATACTTGTGCAGCAGAATTCGAATCAGAAACACCGTACTTCTATGGCACATACGAAGATGAAAATGAGTCAATCAAAACAGATCGTGAATCAGTGATCGTATTAGGCTCTGGTCCAATTCGTATCGGTCAAGGGGTTGAGTTTGACTATGCGACAGTACACTCAGTATGGGCAATCCAAGAAGCAGGTTACGAAGCAATCATCATCAACTCAAACCCAGAAACGGTATCGACTGACTTCTCAATCTCAGATAAATTATACTTCGAGCCATTAACAATCGAAGACGTGATGCACATTATCGATTTAGAGCAACCAAAAGGTGTGGTTGTCCAATTCGGTGGTCAAACAGCCATCAACTTAGCAGATAAATTAGAAGCACGTGGCGTAAAAATTCTAGGTACCTCACTAGACTCAATCGACCGTGCAGAATCTCGTGACCGTTTCGAAGAAGCACTTCACGAATTAAATATTCCACAACCACTTGGTAAAACAGCAACAAACACAGAAGACGCGGTGAAAATTGCGGAATCAATCGGTTACCCAGTGCTTGTACGTCCTTCATATGTACTTGGTGGACGCGCAATGCAAATTGTTTATAGCACAGACGAAATCAAACACTATATGGAAACTGCAGTTGAAGCATCACCAGAGCACCCAGTATTAATCGACCGCTACTTAACTGGTAAAGAAATCGAAGTAGATGCAATTTGTGATGGTACAAATGTATGTATCCCAGGGATCATGGAACATATTGAACGTGCAGGGGTTCACTCAGGTGACTCAATCGCGGTTTACCCACCACAAAACTTATCTCAAAAACATATTGATACATTAGTGGATTACACAACACGCCTAGCATTAGGTCTTGGTATTAAAGGATTAATGAACATCCAATACGTTATCTCAAATGATGAAGTGTATGTAATTGAAGTAAACCCACGTGCATCACGTACCGTACCATTCTTAAGTAAAATTACAAATATCCCAATGGCCAATGTAGCAACAAAAGCCATCCTTGGTACATCAATCGTTGACCAAGGGTATCCAACAGGATTAGCACCAATCCAAGAAGGTGTCTTCGTTAAAGTACCAGTATTCAGCTTCGCGAAACTACGTCGTGTCGATACAACATTAGGACCTGAAATGAAATCAACTGGTGAAGTAATGGGTAAAGATGCAACGCTTGAAAAAGCACTTTACAAAGGCTTCGTTGCAGCAGGTACAAAAATCGAAGATCACGGTTCAGTATTAATGACTGTAGCAGACAAAGATAAAGCAGAAGCAACAGAGCTTGCAAAACGTTTTGTAGAAATCGGCTACTCAATCTTCGCAACACCAGGAACAGCGAAAGCATTAGCACAAGCAGGAATTCAAACAACAATCGTTGATAAAATCGGCTCAAATGGCCCAACATTACTTGATGTCATCCAAAAAGGTGAAGCACAGCTAATCATCAACACGCTTACAAAAGGTCAACAACCAGCGCGTGATGGTTTCCGTATCCGTCGTGAAGCGGTAGAGAACGGTATCGCTTGCTTAACTTCACTTGATACAGCAGATGCAATTTTAAAAGTTATCGAATCAATGACATTCACAGCAATGCCAATGCCAAAAGCTCAAGTAGAGGTGCGCATCTAATGATCCAACAAGAAAAAATGAAAGTAGTGCGTCAACAGCAAGTCGCGGATAGTATTTTCGAGATTACGCTAGAAGGCCAGCTTACAGACCAAATGCAAGAACCCGGACAATTCGTTCACTTACGCGTTGCGGATAGTTATGAACCTAGCTTACGCCGTCCGATTTCCATTGCGAATATCGATCACGACAACAAGCAGTTTACGATGCTTTATCGTGCTGGCGGACGTGGTACGGACGTTCTTTCTAAAAAACAAGTGGGAGACGTTGTCGATGTACTAGGTCCTCTAGGACATGGTTTCCCAGTTGAGGAAACCCAACCAGGCGAAACAGCGCTATTAGTAGGTGGTGGTATTGGTGTACCGCCCCTATATGAGCTATCAAAACGCTTAAATGAACGCGGTGTGAAAACCATTCATGTGTTAGGGTTCCGTGGAGCTAAAGATGTTTTCTACGAAGATGAATTCAATCAATTAGGTGAAACATATATCGTGACAGAAGATGGCTCAAGTGGTCATCAAGGCTTTGTTACAACATTAATTAATGAAAAAAATCCAGCGTTTGATACGTTCTACACATGCGGGCCAACGCCGATGTTACGAGCAGTAGATCAAGCATTCCCAGGTAAAAAAGGGTTCTTATCATTTGAAGAACGTATGGGTTGCGGAATCGGGGCTTGCTACGCTTGCGTATGCGATACAACGGACGGTGGCTATAAAAAAGTATGTTCAGATGGCCCTGTATTCGCGAAAGGAGTCGTAGCACTGTGAACCGCTTAGAAATCACATTACCAGGAGTAACATTAAAGAATCCAATTATGCCTGCATCAGGTTGCTTCGGCTTCGGCCAAGAATATGCGCAGCTTTATGATCTATCAAAGCTAGGTGCAATTATGATTAAAGCTACAACAGCAGAACAACGTCGCGGTAATCCAACGCCACGTGTTGCAGAAACGGCTGCGGGCATGTTAAATGCAATCGGTCTTCAAAACCCTGGTCTAGAGCATGTGCTTGCGCATGAGCTACCATGGCTTGAAAAATACGATGTACCAATTATTGCCAATGTTGCGGGTTCTGAAACAGAGGATTATGTGCAAGTCGCACGTGAAATTAGTAAGGCACCAAATGTGTATGCACTTGAGCTAAACATTTCGTGTCCAAACGTGAAATGCGGCGGCATTCAGTTCGGTACAGACCCAGCTGTTGCAGAAGCACTCGTACGCGCTGTAAAAGAAGCAGCAGGTGTGCCAGTTTACGTGAAATTATCACCAAATGTGACGAGCATTGTCGATATGGCAAAAGCTGTTGAACGCGGTGGTGCGGATGCCATTACGATGATTAATACATTAGTAGGTATGCGTTTAGATCAACGTACAGGGAAGCCAGTTATCGCAAATGGTACAGGCGGTCTGTCAGGCCCGAGTATTAAACCAGTAGCCATTCGTATGGTCTATGAAGTATATAAAGCAGTCAATATTCCGATTATCGGTATGGGTGGGGTATCAACAGTAGAGGATGTCATCGACTTCTTATCTGCAGGTGCTTCAGCAGTAGCAGTAGGAACAGCAAACTTTGTTGAGCCATTCATTTGCCCAAACCTAATCGACGCACTACCACAAAAATTAGACGAACTTGGCGTTGAAAACGTCCAAGACTTAATCGGAAGGAGCCATCGCTAACGATGAACACAAAGCCAATTATTGCACTTGATTTTCCAACACCTGAAGATGTAACAACCTTTTTATCTCAATTTGATGAGCCACTATTTGTAAAGGTAGGCATGGAGCTTTATTTACAAAATGGGCCATCCATTATTCGTGCCATCAAAGCATTAGGTCACGACATTTTCTTAGATTTAAAACTGCATGATATTCCAAATACGGTGAAATCAGCAATGAAAGGCTTAGCGAAGCTAGATATTGATTTAGTAAATGTTCACGCAGCAGGCGGCTCGCTGATGATGAAAGCAGCGCTAGAAGGACTGATTGAAGGAACACCAGAAGGCAAAGAACGTCCCGCATTAATTGCTGTTACGCAATTAACTTCGACTTCTGAAGAGCAAATGAACAATGAACAAAAAATCCCTGGAGCCATTTTTGAATCCGTCGTCCATTATGCGAAACTCGCAAAAGATGCGGGATTAGATGGTGTTGTCTGTTCGGTTCTTGAAGCGAAAATGATTGAAGAAGCATGCGGTAAAGCCTTTTTGAAAGTAACACCTGGTATTCGCTTAGCAGGGGGTGCGACACATGATCAAAAACGTGTTGCAACGCCGCAAGTAGCGCGCGCAGAAGGCTCAACACAAATCGTTGTAGGCCGCGCGATTACAAAGGCACAAAATCCAGTAGAAGCGTATCATACAGTAGCACAATTATGGGAGGGCAATTAAAGATGGCAATTCAACACGATGTAGCAAAAGGTATGTTAGAAGTAGGCGCAGTAGAGTTAAGTCCAAATGATTTATTCACATGGGCATCAGGTATTAAATCACCCATTTACTGTGACACACGTCTAACGATTTCATTTCCAAAAGTGCGTAAAGTAATCGCACAAGGCTTAGCAGACTTAATCAACGAAAAATTCCCAGGCACTGAGCTTGTAGCAGGCACAGCGACAGCAGGCATTCCACATGCTGCATGGGTAGCGGAGATTTTAGACTTAGCAATGGTATATGTTCGTTCAAAACCAAAAGACCATGGCCGTGGTAAACAAACGGAAGGGAAATTCCAAGCGGGTGCTAAAACAGTTGTGATTGAAGACATCGTTTCAACAGGTGGCTCTTCAATCAATGCAGTAGAAGCATTAAATCGTGAAGGGGCTGATGTACTAGGCGTTGTCTCTGTGTACTCATACTTATTACCAGCTGCACTTGAAAACTTTGAAAAAGCAGGCGTGCCATATTATAGCCTGTCTAATTTCGAAGCATTAATTGAAGCAGCAAAAGAAACAGGTGCAATCGAAGAAGCAGATATCCCAGGGTTACTAAGCTGGTACGAAGACTTAAAAGCAGGTAACTTAAAATAATTGCGACATATATGTAGATAAATTTATCTGAATAGAAAAGAGGAATTGCATATGATTGCGATTCCTCTTTTTCGTGCGAAACTTGCATCGCTTGTTAAAATATGATAAAACTTAGTTGTTAACTAGGAATTTGTGAGGGATTAAATATGACAACATTTGAAATCGATTCAAATCTTAAAATTGATAACGTAGTATTAAAAGTAATAGACTTAGAGCGACAAACTGCTTTTTATGAGCAAGTTGTCGGTTTATATGTAGTCAAAAAAAGCGCAACAACCGCTAGCTTCTCAGCAGCAAAAGGAGCTCCGGCTTTCTTTACATTACAAAAAACAGCAGAAAAATTGCAGCCAGCTCTGTCAACAGGCTTATTCCACACCGCTTTTTTATTACCAACGAGAGCTGCGTTTGCGACAAAATTCTTTGAGATTTTACGCAATAAAGAAACGGTGGATAGTCCACGCGAACAAGAAAATCGTTTCCCGCATTTTGAACGTATTATTCCCATTGCAAAATTGGATAGTGCAAGTGACCACGGCTATAGCGAAGCCTTTTATTTATCAGATATTGAAGGCAACGGCATCGAAATTTACGCAGACCGTCCACGCGAGGAATGGGCTACACGTCCAGGTGGCAGTAACCCGCTAGATTTTAAAGAATTAGCGCAGCTTGCAGATTTTGATACGGATGGTAAGCTACCCGCAGATACAATTATCGGACATGTGCATTTACGCGTAAACCAACTCGCAGAAACGCTAGCTTTTTACCATGATGTATTAGGCTTTGAAAAGCAAGAAGTATATGATGATGTATTTTTCGTAGGTGCGGGTGGCTATCATCACCATATCGCTGGGAATACATGGTCTGGTGATAATCCAGCACAACCATTAGAACGTCATAATGGCTTAAAAGAGGTACATATTAAATTGTCATCTAGTGAAGCCTATGAAGCATTGAAAAATCATGTGAAGCAGCAAATTCCATTCCAAGATTTAGATGATACATTTATTGTAACGGATCCAAGTGGTAATCGAATTGTTATCAAGCAGTAGCTACAGTACATTTCACTAAGGCTCTAAAGTAATGATTTTTATTTTTAGTCTAGATAACTGTAGATTCTTGTAGGAATTTGGCATTCTTATCATTTAAAAAGTAATAAATAAAAATAAGGAATATATGTTTTGTAATATTTTATTGGGGAAAAATGACAATTGAAGGTGGTGATTTTGATTAGAAAAGGGAGATCACTCATCATTTCTTTGTCTATAAAAATGAGGCTGGGACATAAGTGAAAATTCCAGCCTTTAATAGAGAAGGTGATGTCGAATTTGACATCACCTTCTCTATTTTTATGTATAAATTGGGAATTACCATTCCC
>NZ_JBHUOR010000103.1:0-16197 GCF_042686175.1 Kurthia populi
AGTTAAGCTCTTTAGCGCCGATGGTAGTTGGGGGTTTCCCCCTGCGAGAGTAGGACGTTGCTAGGCACACCGAAGTACTGACAGAAGTCAGTGCTTTTTTTGTGTGAAGAAACCATAATTATATACCAATAGGCATTATATAAAAATAATTAAATGTAAAGACCTAAATAATTTTCATGTAGCTATTTCCCTATGTTTTATAACAAGAATGCTTGAATAAAGCGTTACCATCAACAAGCCATGATAATTAGGAATACTTTGAATACTCTTTCTTTTCTCAATATCTTGACACACTACCTATCTGATTGATAACCTTACAAATAACATATTTTCAAACAGGAGGAGTTATTAAACATGTGGGAAACGAAATTTGCCAAAGAAGGCTTAACATTTGATGACGTATTATTAGTGCCAGCACACTCAGAGGTATTACCAAAAGAGGTAAGCTTAGCAGTAGAACTAACACCAAAAATTAAATTAAACATTCCATTAATCAGTGCGGGTATGGATACAGTTACAGAAGCATCAATGGCAATTGCTATGGCACGTCAAGGCGGTCTAGGAATCATTCACAAAAACATGTCAGTAGAAGAACAGGCAGATCACGTTGAACGTGTAAAACGTTCTGAAAACGGCGTTATCACAAATCCATTTTTCTTAACACCTTCACATCAAGTATTTGATGCAGAACATCTAATGGGCAAATATAAAATCTCAGGTGTTCCAATCGTAAACAATGAAGAAGATTTAACTTTAGTTGGTATCATTACAAATCGTGACTTACGTTACATTTCAGATTACTCATTACAAATTTCAGATGTTATGACGAAAGAAGACTTAATCACAGCTCCTGTAGGTACAACTTTAGAAGAAGCTGAAAAAATTCTTCAACAACACAAAATCGAAAAGCTACCATTAGTTGATAGTGATGGTATCTTAAAAGGTTTAATTACAATCAAAGATATTGAAAAAGTAATTGAATATCCAAATGCAGCTAAAGATGAATTTGGTCGTCTTTTAGTAGGTGCAGCTGTAGGTGTTACTGCAGATGCTGTAAAACGCATCGAAAAATTAGTAGAGGCACAAGTTGATGTTATCGTTATCGATACAGCACATGGTCACTCAGAAGGTGTAATTAACTCAGTAAAAGCTATCCGCGATCGCTTCCCAGAAGTAGCAATCATTGCTGGTAACGTAGCAACTGCTGAAGGTGCTGCTGCACTATTCGACGTTGGTGTAGACGTTGTTAAAGTTGGTATTGGACCAGGCTCTATTTGTACTACTCGTGTCGTTGCTGGTGTTGGTGTACCACAAATTACAGCAGTTTATGACTGTGCTACAGTTGCACGTGAACGTGGTAAAGCAATCATCGCGGATGGTGGTATTAAATACTCTGGCGATATCGTAAAGGCGCTAGCAGCTGGTGGTAACGCCGTAATGCTAGGTTCATTACTTGCAGGTACTTCTGAATCACCTGGGGATACTGAAATCTTCCAAGGTCGTCGTTTTAAAGTTTACCGCGGTATGGGTTCATTAGGCGCAATGGAAAAAGGTTCAAAAGACCGTTACTTCCAAGAAGATGCTAAAAAATTAGTGCCAGAAGGTATTGAAGGTCGTCTTCCATACAAAGGACCTTTATCAGATACAGTTTACCAACTAGTTGGTGGTATCCGTGCTGGTATGGGTTACTGCGGCGCTCCTGATTTACAGCACCTACGCGATGAAGCACAATTCGTTCGTATGACTGGTGCAGGGTTACGTGAGTCTCACCCACATGACGTACAAATTACAAAAGAAGCACCAAACTATTCAATTTAATTAAAATAAATAAAAGCAGGTAGCGTAGTAAATAGGCTACCTGCTTTTTTGTATGCGGATTTGATACAATGTTGTATTTCAATCTATGATAAAATGGGAAAGATAAATACATAGATTGATGGAGGGTATGGCGTTGAAAAAACGGTGGAAAGCAGCATCTATACGAGTACTATTAGCGTTCGTTTTAGTTGTAAGTATGTTAGAAATAAGTCTTACTTCTGCAAGCGCTAAAAACGATGAACCAACTGTGTTAGCAAAAGCAGCAATTGTCATTGATGCAGATAGCGGTAAAATTTTATACGAAAAAAATGCCAATAAAGCACTTGGTATTGCGAGTATGTCTAAGATGATGACAGAATTCATTCTGCTCGATAAAATTAAAGCAGGAGAAATTTCATGGGATGATAAATACAATGTATCAAAATACGCGTATAAAATTTCTCATGATACGGCATTAAGCAATGTAGCACTGCGTGAAGATGGTGTATATACTGTGCGTGAGCTATACGAAGCAATGGCAATCTATTCTGCAAATGCCGCAACCATTGCATTAACAGAAGTTATGGCAGGCTCTGAGAAAAAATTCTTACCGCTCATGAATAAGAAAGCAAAAGAACTAGGTCTTAAAAAATATACATTTTATAATGCGACTGGCTTAAGTAATTCACAACTTCAAGGCATGCATCCAAAAGGTACCCCGAAAAAGGGTGAAAATAAAATGCCTGCTAAAGAAGTAGCGAAGTTATCCTATGAATTATTAAAAGAGCATCCAGAAGTATTAGAAACGGCAAGTATTTTGAAAAAAACATTCGCTAAAGGAACAAAAGATGCGATTCCAATGGAAAACTGGAATTACATGCTAAAGGGTGGCAAATACGAGTATGAAGGTGTAGATGGCTTGAAAACAGGCTCTACCGACTATGCTGGTCAATGTTTTGCTGCAACGGCGAAACAAGGCGATTTGCGCGTTATTACAATTGTAATGGATGCAAAAGAAAAGAATGGCGATAGCACATATAAAGCGCGTTTTGATGCGACAAAAGTGTTGCTTGATTATGCATTTGATAATTTTGAACAGCAAACCATTCTAGCTAAAAATGCAACGTTTAACGAGCAAAAAACAATTGAAGTAAAAAATGGTAAAGAAAAAACAGTTAAAATTCAAGCGACAGAACCAATTAAAATGGTTGTGAACAAAAATAATATAAAAGCCATTAAGACAGAACTTGTATTAACATATCCTTCGATTTCAGCACCAGTGAAAAAAGGTGCAGTTGTTGGATATGTGAAAGTGACAGGCGATAAGTATGGGTATATCAATCCTACTGAACTAAAATCAAATGTCGTGACAACAACATCTGCATCAGAGCGTGGCTGGTTATCAAAAGGATTTACTGGCCTTGGTGATTTCTTTGAAAATGTTTGGGATAAAGTATTTTAATAAAGTAAAAGAGGCTGGGACAAAACACGTCATTTTCCTTTTTTAGCGTTCGCAACGAAAAACCGGAATCGCGCGGTAGCGCGGTTCCGGTTTTTCTTATGTTCATATGAACGTTTGTTTTTATACATATGTCCCAGCCTCTTTTTTTAATTGCCATAATTCAAATAATGTTGTGATTGCCTGCGAGATTTTATCCTCATCAATGCCACCAAAGCCTAAAAGTAAATGTTGGGCGTAACGCGCATCGTCTTTTAATAAATATTGTGATAAAGGAGAAATACGAATATGCGCCTCTTTGGCCTGATTACTTAATTGCTGAGCATTTTGAGGATGGCTGACAGTTAAGGCAATATGCATGCCTGCTTGCTCACCTGAAATATTCACAGCATCATAATTAGTAATAACAGCAGTCAATTTTTCAAGTTTCTTTCGATAAATTTTACGCATGCGATTTAAGTGCTTTGAAAAATGACCATCTCGCATAAACTGCATTAAAATATGTTGTTCAAAGCGTGGGACAGTGCATGTATAGTACGTAAATAATGCATGATAACGCGGCATCAATTTTTCAGGCAGCACGAAATAAGCAATACGTAGGGAAGGCATGAGTGATTTAGAAAATGTACTTAAATAAATGACCTTTTGCTGATGATCCATACTTTGTAGGGATGGAATTGGTTTTCCGATATAACGGAACTCACTGTCATAGTCGTCTTCGATAATGTAGCGATTCCCTTGATGACTAGCCCATTGTAAAAGTTGTGCTCTGCGTGGTGCTGACAAGATCGCACCTGTTGGGAATTGATGTGATGGTGTCACATAGACGATATTGGCATCACTCATTTCAAGCTCTGACACATCAAGACCATCTGCATCGATGCGAATAGGTAGGCTTCTTTGGCCGTATTGCTCAATAATATGATGCGTCATTTGATAGCCGGGATTTTCAAGTGCATAGACATTATAGTCCCCGAGAATTTGCAAAATCATTGGAATCAATTGTTCGGTACCAGAGCCAATAACAATTTGCTCTGGGCGACAATGTACGCCGCGCGATTGATAAAGATAACTCGCAATTTCTTCGCGTAGGGCATACTCACCTTGTGCAGAGCCAACTAATAACAAGCTTTGTTGCTGTTCATCAATGGCATCCTTGGCATAACGTCGCCATGTTGAAAAGGGGAAGGAAGCGGTATCAATGCGACCAGGGCTAAAGTCAATATCATAGCGCGGTGCAGTAGGCTTTGTTTCGGGTACTAAAACGGGTTTATCAATATAGGGAAGTGATGCGATATCTTCCACAAAAAAACCGATGCGAGGTTTTGAAACGATATAGCCCTCTGCAAGTAATTGTCCGTATGCAAGTTCAATAGTCGTTTGGCTCAGCATTAAAAAATCCGCTAATTTTCGCTTGGATGGTAATTTTTTTTCGACCGGAATAGAGCCGTCAATAATGCCACGTTTAATTGCCTCGTAAAGCTGTTCGTATAGAGGTTCTTTGGCATTTTTATCTAATTCAAACATGAGCATATCCATATGAAATTCCTCCTCTGACCTGGTTAAAAATAATAAATCTGAATATTTAGAAATAGTCAAAACTCTTTTACCATGATAGCACAAAGCAATAAAGGAGGAAATGAAATGATTCAGACAGGTGTAGAAACAGTAAAAAGAGGAATGGCTCAAATGCAAAAAGGTGGCGTGATTATGGATGTTATTAACGCAGAGCAAGCAAAAATCGCAGAGGCAGCCGGAGCAACTGCTGTTATGGCATTAGAACGTGTACCTTCTGATATTCGTAAAGCGGGTGGCGTTGCACGTATGGCGGACCCACGTATCGTAGAAGAAGTGATGAATGCGGTGTCGATTCCCGTTATGGCAAAAGCACGTATTGGCCATGTGGTTGAAGCAAGAATATTAGAATCGATGGGTGTGGACTATATCGATGAAAGTGAAGTGCTAACACCTGCAGACGAGGAATATCATTTACTCAAGAGTACATATAATGTGCCGTTTGTATGTGGATGTCGTGATTTAGGAGAAGCTGCGCGTCGTATTGGTGAAGGAGCGGCTATGCTACGCACAAAGGGAGAGCCAGGTACAGGTAATATTGTCGAAGCAGTACGCCATTTACGTCAGGTAAATGCGCAGGTACGTCAAGTCGTCAATTTACCAAAAGATGAATTAATGACAATGGCAAAAAATATCGGTGCACCATTTGACGTATTATTGCAGATTCAAGAGGTAGGACATTTACCGGTTGTGAACTTTGCAGCAGGTGGCATTGCAACTCCAGCAGATGCCGCGTTAATGATGGAGCTTGGTGCGGATGGTGTATTTGTCGGCTCTGGTATTTTTAAATCGAGTAACCCAGAAAAATTTGCAAAAGCTATTGTACAGGCCACAACATATTATCAAGATTATGAGCTTATAGCGAATTTATCAAAAGAATTAGGAACGCCAATGAAAGGTCTAGATATTACGAGTATGCCATTTGAAGAGCGTATGCAGGAGCGTGGTTGGTAATGAAAATTGGTGTGGTGGCATTACAAGGTGCGGTAACAGAACATCTGACAGCTCTTTCTGTATTGGGAGCGGAGGCTATTCCTGTGAAAGAAGCTAATCAATTACGAGAGCTCGATGGACTAGTACTACCTGGTGGTGAAAGTACGGCAATACGGCGCTTGATGGATGCAGCACAATTACGAGAGCATTTACAGCTATTCTCACGCGAAAAGCCTGTATTTGGTACATGTGCAGGACTTATTTTATTGGCAAAGGAAGTAATCGGGGAAGAAGCGCATATTGGTACGATGAATGTAGTTGTAGAACGCAATTCATTTGGTCGCCAAATCGATAGTTTTATAACGGATGTCACTGTTCAAGAGAGAAAGATTCCAGCCGTTTTTATTCGTGCGCCGCATATTCAATCTGTAGGAAACAATGTAGAAGTATTAGCAACAGTAGGTGATCGAATTGTCCTTGCACGTGATGGACATTTACTTGGTTGTGCGTTTCATCCAGAGCTAACAGAAGACCGTTATATTTTCGAATTATTTCTCGAAATGGTGAAAAAAAGTGCATCTGCGAGACTTGCATCGCATGAAAATGTGTTGTAAAGTATGGGTAACTTAACATTTAACACGATGATAGGAAGTAGTAACGAATCCGTTTTTTTATAGAGAGTCGACGGCTGGTGGAAGTCGACAAAAACGCTCGCGAATCCGTCCTGGAGTTGCCTTATTGAAACCAGCAGTAGATAGGGCCGGCATCCTAGCCGTTATGAAACAAGTGGAACAGGCATCAGTCTGTTCAATTAGGGTGGCAACGCGGGTATGCTCTCGTCCCTTTACCAAGGGGATGGGAGCATTTTTTTGTACTCTTACATCGATTATCTGAATGGAGGAAAAACATATGTTAGATATTAAACGCGTACGCGCAAATCTTGCAGAAGTAAAAGAAAAATTAGCGCACCGTAACGAAGAACTTGGCACATTTGATTACTTTGAAGAATGGGACCAAAAACGTCGTGATTTAATCGCGAAAACAGAAGAATTAAAAGCAGCACGTAATAAAGCAACAGAAGTCATTGCAGTGAAAAAACGTGCGAAAGAAGATGCACAAGAAGACATCTTAAAAATGCGTGAACTAAGCGCTGAAATTAAAGCATTAGACGTTGAGCTAAATGATATCGAAGAAAAATTCCAAGATATGATGATGCGTCTTCCAAATATTCCACACGAATCAACTCCTGTAGGGGATACAGAAGATGATAACGTGGAAGTTTACACACGCGGCGACGTACCAACATTTGATTTCGAGCCAAAAGCTCACTGGGACATTGCAACAGATTTAGGTATTATCGATTTCGAACGCGCAGCAAAAGTAACAGGCTCTCGTTTCGTCTTTTACCGTGGCTTAGGTGCTCGTTTAGAACGTGCGCTTTGGAATTTCATGATGGACTTACATGCAGATAAACATGGCTATGAAGAAATGCTACCACCATACATGGCAAATCGTGCAAGCTTAACTGGTACAGGTCAACTGCCAAAATTCGAAGAAGATGCCTTCTTAATCGAAAAAGAAGATTACTTCCTAATTCCAACAGCTGAAGTGCCAGTAACCAACTTCTACCGTGATGAAATTTTATCAGCAGATATGTTACCACAAGCATTCACAGCCTTCTCTGCTTGCTTCCGTTCAGAAGCAGGTTCTGCTGGCCGTGATACACGTGGCCTAATCCGCCAACACCAATTCAACAAAGTAGAATTAGTACGCTTCGTAAAACCAGAAGAATCTTATGAGCAACTTGAATTATTAACTTCTCATGCAGAAGAAGTATTAACATTACTCGGTTTACCATACCGTAAATTAAGCATGTGTACAGCTGACTTAGGCTTCACTGCTGCGAAAAAATACGATTTAGAAGTATGGATTCCAGCCCAAGATAAATTCCGTGAAATCTCTTCTTGCTCAAACTTTGAAGATTTCCAAGCACGTCGAGCAGGCATCCGCTTCCGTCGTGATAAAACAGCAAAACCAGAATATGTTCACACATTAAATGGTTCAGGTCTTGCAGTAGGTCGTACAATCGCGGCTATTTTAGAAAACTACCAACAAGCAGATGGTTCTGTAAAAATTCCAGAAGTGCTTGTACCATACATGGGCGGCGTAACTGAAATTAAAGCAAAATAATCGATAACGAAAAAGAGGCTTTGACATACGTGTAAAAGCAACCTCTCATATGAGTATAAGAAAAACCGGAATCGCGCGGTGGCGCGGTTCCGGTTTTTCGTTGCGAACGCTAAAAAAGGAACATGACATTTTGTGACAGCCACTTTTTTATTGATCTTTATGCGCTTGCTCTGCTAACTTACGCAGTCGTTTTTGTTCTTTTTTACGTGCGCGTAGTTCACGGAAGAAATCGGTTAATAGTGCACCAGTTTCTTCTGCAAGCACGCCTTCTGTAACGTCGCATTCATGATTAAAGCGAGCGTCATTTAGTAAGTGATAAAGTGAATCGACACAGCCCGCCTTTATATCACGTGCGCCGTACACAACACGTGGTACCCGCGATTGTAAAATAGCACCTGCACACATCGGGCAAGGCTCAAGTGTGACATAAAGCGTTGTTTCCTCAAGGCGCCAGCTACCGATTACTTCGCAAGCTTGTTGGATGGCCATGAGTTCGGCATGGGTAATGGCATTTTGTGATGTTTCACGTAAATTATGCGCGCGTGCAATAATTTTATCGTTGTAGACAACTATGGCTCCAATTGGTACTTCATCAATCGCCGCGGCTTTTGTGGCTTCATTTATCGCTTCTTGCATGAAGCGTACATCTTTCTGTTGTTGATCCATTTTTAGACTCCTTTACTGAGTTTGAAGAATTTCGACAATTCATTATAACTGTCGTAACGTTTCGGTCTGTGATAAAATATTTTACATTGATGAAAAAAAGCGAAGGGGGACTTCTGATGCCTACACCATTTATTACGGTTGAAGGACCGATTGGCGTCGGGAAAACGTCGCTCTCTAAAATAGTATCGGAAACATTTGAGTTTCACTTATTAAAAGAGATTGTAGACGAAAATCCGTTTTTAAATAAGTTTTACGAAGACATCGATGAATGGAGCTTCCAAACAGAGATGTTTTTCTTGTGCAATCGTTACAAACAATTAACAGACATTAAAAAGTATATTTTAGCTGAGAATCATCCAGTTGTCGCAGATTATCACATTTTCAAAAATTTAATTTTTGCAAAACGTACACTGAAGCCAACTGAATATCATAAGTATGAAGAAATTTATCGTATTTTAACAGCAGATATGCCAAAACCAAATATCGTTATTTACTTAGATGCATCAGTAGATACGTTAATGAAACGTATCGCGATGCGTGGTCGCGAGTTCGAAAAAATGATTTCGCGTGATTATATGGAGCAGCTTGTTGAAGATTATCATACATTTATTGAAAGCTTCGAAAAAAGCCATCCAGACATTCCGGTTATTCGCGTGAATGGTGATGAATTAGATTTCGTCCAACACGCAGCGGACCTTCAAAGAATTTTACGCAAGATTGATGAAACGTTACAACAAAGGAGCTTTAAATAAATGAATTTACGAGAAAAATATGGTATCCCGTCAAATGCGGTGATTACAATCGCGGGAACAGTGGGTGTTGGTAAATCAACGATGACAAAAGCACTTGCTGAGGCACTTAACTTTCGTACATCTTTTGAAAAGGTAGATACTAACCCATACTTAGATAAATTTTATGATGACTTTGAAAAATGGAGCTTCCATTTACAAATTTACTTCCTAGCAGAACGCTTTAAAGAACAGAAGCGTATTTTTGAATATGGTGGCGGCTTTATCCAAGACCGTTCTATCTATGAAGATACCGGCATTTTTGCAAAAATGCATTATGATAAAGGGACAATGTCACCAACAGACTACGAAACATATACAAATCTATTTGATGCAATGGTGATGACACCGTACTTCCCACACCCAGATTTATTAATTTACTTAGAAGGTTCAATTGACAATATTATTGACCGTATTGAAGAACGTGGTCGCCCAATGGAGCAACAAACAGATAAAGCGTACTGGCATGAAATGCATGACCGATATGATACATGGATTGATAATTTCAATTCATGCCCAGTGCTTCGTTTAGATATCAATGATTACGATTTAATGAAAGATCCGCAAACAATTGAGCATATTTTAGAACGTATCGCTCACTTTATGGAGCAAACTTCGCATTTACGCCGTCGTTAATTAGTAGGAGACTATCACATTTTGTGGTAGTCTTTTTTTATCAGCAAAGGAAGGTGTTCAACATGAGAGTAGCAATTTACTGTGGATCACGAGAAGGAAACAACCCGATTTATATAGAAAAAGCAATCGAGCTAGGTCGCACATTAGCGGAGAATGGCATCGGTGTTGTATATGGTGGTGCGAATAATGGTGTCATGGGCGCTGTGGCAGATGCCGCATTAGCAGCGGGTGGTGAAGTCATTGGCGTCACACCAGCATTTGATGAGTGGAATGAAGTAACGCACTTAGGATTAACCGAGCTACACTACGTCAGTACGATGCATGAGCGTAAAGCATTGATGATTCAATTATCGGATTTATTTATCGCATTACCAGGTGGTGCGGGGACAATGGATGAATTTTTCGATGTCTTTACACTAACGCAGATTGGTCAACAAGACAAAGCAGTTTGTTTATATAATGTGAATCATTTCTATGAGCCATTACGCACGCACTTCGATAAAATGGTAGCGGAAGGCTTTATGCCAACGGAGCATTTGGAGTTACTACATATGCTTGAAACACCACAGGATGCACTAAACTTAGTTGCAAAAATCGAAGCAAAGCAAAAAAGTCTATAAAAAAACGAGGCAGGGATTAAACCTTTGCCTCGTTTTTTTTCAATTTATAGCGTAATTGATTGATTTGAAAAAATAGAAAACAGCCGATGCAAAAACCTAAGATGGCAATGCCTGATGCGAGTACCACCATGATTGTAAATACATAGCCCATTACAGCTAAGTTGCTTGTGAATCCGATTAGGCCAAGTGTAAGACATGTAATCGCAATCGTCGAGTTAAATTTTTGCTGCGTCACATCTTCAGGGATGTAATCAGACGGTCTTTTCTTTAAGAAACGGCGTCCGATTTTAATCACCGGATTGAAGTTGAAAAGCAGCCCACCTAAATTACATACGAGTGGTACTAATAAGAGCCATGGACTAATAAACCAACTAGCAACGGTAAATAATAAAATCGTCCATTGATTGGCGCGAACTAATGGGCGTGGAATAAATGGAGGCTTTGACATACTAACCAACCTTTCTTAAAGAAAATGAATTTCCTTTATCATAATCCTTTAAAGACTTTAAATCAAATTGTTTTACTTGGTATTTTAATTTGTTTAAAAATAGGTTGAATGGTAATGAAATAATGAAGGGAGTTTTGCGTATGGAGTTATTGATAGCCATTTTACCAGCGATTTTCTGGGGTAGCCAAGTGTTAATCACAATGAAAATCGGTGGCGGCGCTTATAGCCAAACATTAGGTACAGCAATTGGTGCACTTGCATTTTCACTCGCTATTTATTTTACAGTGCAACCAGAGCTATCGTTGCTTATTTTTGGGGTAGGCTTTGTATCAGGATTATTTTGGGCAATTGGACAAGGAAATCAACTTATTGCAGTTAATAATATTGGTGTCTCAAAAGCAATGCCCATTTCAACCGGTCTTCAATTAGTGGGGACAGCATTATTTGGCGTCATCGTGTTTCATGAATGGAAAACGACAACCGCGATTATACTCGGTGTCATTGCGATTGCCTGTATTTTAGTCGGTATTATTTTCACATCAAAAGATGATCATGATGAGGAAGGAAAAGCAAACTTTAAAAAAGGTATGATAACACTGCTGATTTCGACAGCTGGATTTATCGGTTATGCAGTTATTGCACGTTTCTTTGAAGTGACGAGCTGGGAACTTGTATTACCGCAGGCGATCGGGATGGGCGTTGGTGCACTTGCTTTAACCATGCGTCACAATCCATTTAATAAATATGCGCTTCTTAATATTATTCCAGGTCTTGTATGGGCAGCGGGGAATTTATTCTTATTCATTTCGCAGTCAAAAGTAGGCGTCGCAATTAGTTTCTCACTATCACAATGCGGGGTCATTATTTCTACGCTAGGCGGGATATTCTTACTTGGCGAAAAGAAAACAAAGAAGCAACTTATCTATATTGCAATTGGCATTTTATTAATTATTGCAGGGGTTGCGATGCTAGGTATTACGAAAAATAATTAATATATTGCGATAAGTTTTTGAAATTGTATGGTTTTAGGTTGATTTTTTATAAAATCATTTATATACTAGTTATTGCTATGCTAGGTGGGGAGGTAGCGGTGCCCTATAACTCGCAATCCGCTTTAGCGAGACTGAAGTCCTTTTCGAGGCTGTCCGTATGTTTGGTCTGCCTCGTGCACGTAGTGTTGAAGATTGGGTCCTGCGCAATGAGCGCTTATGAACCATGTCAGGTCCGGAAGGAAGCAGCATTAAGTAGGTTAACTCATGTGCCGTGGGGTAGCCTGATCTGAGCTGGCGACAGGAGTAACGCTTGTGTACGGCAGTCGAAGAAAGGTGCATGGCATTAACATGCATATTCAACTCATCCGATTTATCGGGTGAGTTTTTTTCTTGTCTAAATGGTATAATAAAATTAAGTGATTTCAACTAGAAAAGGAGACAAAAACGTTGGCATATCAAGCTTTTTATCGCGTATATCGCCCGCAAACCTTCCGAGAAGTGTCGGGTCAGACGCATGTGAAACGTACATTACAAAATGCGCTTGAAGCAAATAAAACAACGCATGCTTATTTATTCTCAGGCCCTCGTGGTACCGGGAAGACAAGTATGGCGCGTATTTTTGCGAAAGCACTCAACTGTGAACATGCCGTAGCAGGCGAGCCATGTAACGAATGTGCGCATTGTAAAGAAATTAATGAAGGTAAATCCAATGACGTTTTTGAATACGATGCGGCGTCAAACTCTCGTGTAGAAGATATGCGTGAAATGCTCGAATTTATCGACCGCGCTCCTTCATACGGCATGCGCTATAAAATTTACATTATCGATGAAGTGCATATGCTTTCTACAAGTGCCTTCAATGCATTATTAAAAACATTAGAAGAGCCTCCTGCACATGTCGTTTTTGTGTTAGCAACAACGGAGCCTCATAAAATTCCCGCAACCATTATTTCACGTACACAACGCTTCGACTTTAAACGCTTATCTTCAAGTGATTTAGTAGAGCGCATGAAAATCGTGTTAGAAGATATTGATTTAGATTATGATGAGCGTGCATTAAAAGTCATCGCACAAGCTGCTGCTGGTGGTATGCGTGATGCACTTAGTATGCTTGATCAAGTTGTATCGTTTAGTGAAAGTGAAGTAACACTAGAGGATGCGCTATTTGTGACAGGCTCTATTGGCCAAGATGTCTTTTATGATTTGGCACAAAGCCTTGCACAAAAAGATATTGCAAATGTCTTAGCGATGTTAGAGAAGCTAATGAGTGAAGGAAAAGATGCTGTTCGCTTATCGGAGGATTTTATTACATTCTTCCGTGATTTGCTACTTATTCAAACAGCACCGGACCTAGAAGAGTTGTTAGAGCTTGCTTCTACAGACGAAAAGTTTAAAGAACTTGCGAATAGCTTCTCGATGGATACACTTTATACGTATATTGACATTTTATCGAAAACACAGCAAGAGATGCGTTTCTCGTTACATTCGAAGGTATATTTAGAAACAGCGCTCCTAAAAATGGTTCAAAGTGGTGTTTCACGTGTAACAACTGCTGAAAATCCGGCAGGAATGCCAGAAGTCGCTGCACTTCAACAGCAAGTAAATGAATTACAGCAGCTTGTACTGCAAATGCAAAAAGGTGGCATGATGCCTCAACAACCACAGGCATCTGAACCAAAAGAAAAAAGCCCGCGTCGCTCTCGTCAGCGTAGCAATGAATTCCAAGTACAAGTTGGACGTATTCAAGAAGTAATGAAGCGGGCAACACGAGGCGACTTGCGTAAAATTCAAGAGATTTGGCCAAATGCAGTTGCACAGATTCCAAAATCCCAAGCGGCACTTTTAACAGATGCACAGCCAGTTGCTTCTTCAAATGATGCATTCGTACTTCAGTTTAAAGAAGATATCTATTGCCAAATCGCGGCGGATAATCCACAGTTTATGCAGCAATTCCCACAAGTTATTGCGGGAATGACAGGTACCATGTACGATATTGTTTTTATCCCAGAACAACGCTGGCTTAAACTTCGTGAGGAATTTTTCTCACATTATCAGAAGTCTAAACTACAACAAACTACGGAAGAAAATCCGTCTACAAGTGGCGAAGAAGCCGAAGAAAATGTACAATCAATGTTAGTTGAAGAACAACAAGCCTCGGCTAATCCAGTAGTGGATGAGGCAATGAAGCTATTCGGCGAAGATTTTGTCGAAGTAGTGGAAGATTAAATCATTATATCCAAGGAGGAATTTAATATGCGCGGTGGCGGTAACATGAATCAAATGATGAAACAAATGCAAAAAATGCAAAAGAAAATGATGGAAGCTCAAGGTGAACTAGAAGAAAGCACTTTCGAAGGTTCAGCTAGTAACGGTTTAGTAAAAGTAACTGTATCAGGTAAAAAAGAAATCACAGACGTTGAAATTAACCCAGAAGTAGTAGATCCAGACGATGTTGAGCTATTACAAGATATGATCATTATTGCTGTAAACAATGCAATGGAAGCTGTTGATAAAGAAACATCTTCTAAAATGGGTCAATTCACAAAAGGCTTAAACATTCCAGGTCTATAATTTAAAGCTATAGGAGGGAATGGGTATGCATTATCCTGAACCAATATCACGATTAATTGATAGCTTTATGAAATTGCCAGGCATTGGGCCAAAAACAGCCTCTCGCTTGGCATTTTTCGTGCTAACAATGGAAGAAGATAGCGTACTTACTTTCGCTAAATCACTTGTTGATGCAAAACGTGAACTCACATATTGCTCAACCTGTGGACACATTACGGATGTCGACCCTTGCCATATTTGCCAAGACCCTAGACGTGACCGTTCAATGATTTGTGTCGTTCAAGATACGAAAGATGTCATTGCAATGGAAAAAATGCGTGATTATAATGGGTTATATCATGTTTTACAAGGTGCGATTTCACCAATGGACGGCATTGGACCAGAAGATATTAATATTCCGGCACTTATTCAACGTTTACACAATGATGAAGTGCAAGAATTAATCTTAGCAACAAATCCTACAATTGAAGGAGAAGCGACAGCAATGTATATTTCTCGTCTCGTGAAACCATCTGGTATTAAAACGACGCGTATTGCGCATGGTTTGCCAGTTGGTGGGGATTTAGAATATGCAGATGAAGTGACGCTTTCAAAAGCACTTGAAGGACGTAGAGAACTGTAAAGAGAGGTCACATCTATGTTTTTTAGTAAAAAACAAAAACTTCGCCGAGAATATGACGAAAAACTTGTTGGTTTAATTAAAGGAGCAAAGCAAGACCTCGATGACATACAGCATCTAGAAGGCATTGCCGATGATTTTGAGCTTAGTACAATCGCTCAAAAGAAAATTGCTGAAAGTAAATATTTCTATTTATTTAAAGAAGCACGTATTCGTAAAGTGTTAATTAAATAATAATGGAAGAATCGCATGAAAATGCGGTTCTTTTTTTGTGCCTTTTGGAGATGATAAATTACTAGTACATAGAGCAGACGAAAGATGTGTGGTAAATGATGTCGAATATTAAGCCATGTAAACAAGGATCGGAACTAAACTCAGGATTTTATACTTATTATGTTAAGAAACTACTAGTAGCAATATTTGATTTTATATTCTATAAGAAGAAACAGCGTTGAAATGCTTCGAAGATAGCTAAGAAAGTCCAGTTTTATAATGAAATATAAAGTATTTTAAAATAAATAATAAAAAAGACGTAAAATGTATTGCAAAGCTCTAGAATGCATGTTATTATATAATAGTTCTCGACAAAGAGAGCACATTTATAAAAAATCAATTGACATTTTACAAAATATCTTTTAGAATATTTGAAGTCGTTAAAAACTTTTGAAAAAAAGTTGTTGACAACAAAATGTTATGATGATATAATAAATGAGTCGTTAAGGTAACGGCGAACGAAATGAACCTTGAAAACTGAACAAGCAAGATGTAATCACAATAAATTCGGTTCAATTGAATCGAAAAAAATGTTATCAAGCAAGATAACGCTAGCAAAGCAAATGAGCTTTCAAACACTTTTTATGGAGAGTTTGATCCTGGCTCAGGACGAACGCTGGCGGCGTGCCT
>NZ_JBHUOR010000104.1:0-16241 GCF_042686175.1 Kurthia populi
CCGAAACGATGAACAACGGCTGACAAGCAGATAAAAAAGACATTCATGATTTGAATAAAATCGTGAATGTCTTTTCTTATTGACTAGGGTTTTGTCCCAGCCTCTCTTTTTTTATAGGCTTTTTGAAATTAATATGAACTGTTATTCAAAAGTACAAAGATGTTTAATATAGAAAAACAGAGATTCATAAGTCCCTATTTGAAAATTAAAAAATAATAAGAAATATGCTTTTATAGACTAAAACTCATAAAAAGATTGATTTTTCTAAAAATTTAAGACATAATAGTATGTAAATAGACAGTGCATCGATTAGTTTTTTGGCATAGAAAGAATAAACAGTGTGCGGGATAGTTCAAGGAAATAGGAGTGTAGTTAAAAAGATGATGTTTGTTCAGTTAGTGCAACAGTTGTGCATAGGATTAGTTGTGTAAGGGACGGAAAAAGCAGTTTGAGCGAGCGTGGGTTATAACAAATGATTAGGTAGAGAGAGTCTTTAAAAAAACTCAAGTACTATAGTTGATATGACGTCACACTCGGTCATGCGAATGCAACGTATTGTCAAAAATACTACAATGAGGTGACTAGCATGAAATCAAAATTAGTGAAATGGACTCTGGCGGCAAGTTTGGCAACATCGGCATTTGGATTAGGAGCTGTAGCATCTCCTTCATCTAATGTAGAAGTAGCGCAGGCGGCATATACAATGTTCTCAATTACAGATGGTGTGAATGTACGAAGTGGACCAGGGACAGGATATCGTGTATTAGGGCAATTAACATTTAATGATCCGATTTCTGTCATTAGTAAATACAATAGCGCATGGTCAAAAATTTCATATAAAGGCAAAACAGCGTATGTATCGAATAGTTGGATTGCGTCACAACCAAATGTACAAGAATATTATACGGTGAATACCGGAGGGGCTAATTTAAATGTGCGCAGTGGACCAGGCACGTCGTATAGCATTTTATTCAAAAAATCAGGCGGCTCTATTGCAGCGATGCTGAATAAAACGAATTCTAAATGGTACCGTATTTGGAGTGGTGGAAGCCGAGTAGGCTATGTATCAGCCGCGTATTTAGAACGTTTGCCAGCGTATAGTGTTCAAACAGAAGGCGTGAAGCTTTATCTTCGAACAGGGCCAGGCTCAACCTATACAAAGATTCGTACTTTGACAGACTATGAGGTGCTATACGCAGTAAATGTCGAGAGTAGTAGATGGTTTGCAGTGGCATATGCAGATGGCAAAATTGGCTATGTTAATGCAAAATATTTAACCCCTTTCCCATACTAAATCGTGAGGAGGAGTAGTGATGGCCAGAGCCCTTTTAAAAAAATGGTTGATGGCAGCGGGTTTCGCATTTTCAGCTCTGGGGGTGAGTGTACTAGCAGAGCCACAATTTATGGCACAAGCAGTACAGCAAATAACGATAAAATATGCACAATACAATGGCTTAAAAGCATTTGAAAAGCCAGCCATTACAAGTAAAGTGGTAGGAACCTATACACTAAATAACCCCGTGCATATTTTAAAGTCATATAATCGTGATTATTATGAGGTGCACATTGACAGCCAAAAAGGATATGTCCAAAAAGAATATGTTAGCGTAACGCCCTATTTCGTAAAAGCTGTGAAGGTCTATACACCGGGAGATACACTAAATATGCGAACAGGGCCAGGTGTCGGCTATAAAGTGATTGGTGCGGTAGCGCATACAAAGCCACTCTATGTAACAAGTACGAAGTCATTTGGCAACTGGCTACAGGTTTGGTATAAAGGACAGTTTGGCTTTGTGAATAAGGGATATACGGTAGCGCCTCCGTGGTATATGGTGCGTGTGCCGGCAGATGATACACTGACTGTACGAACAGGGCCAGGTGTCGGCTATCGACAAGTGGGGGCCTTATATAATAAAGACCGCGTACAAGTATTAGAAAAAACAACATCGAAATGGTATCAAGTGTATCACCGTGGGGAAATTGGTTATGTATCAGCCGCTTATGTAACGAAAAAATAGGGGTGAGACATCATGACATCAAAATGGGTAAAGTGGACAATTGCAGCAGGTTTAGCAGAGTCGGCATTTGGGCTAACATATGCCGCGCAACCCTCAACTGTTCAACACGCGCAAGCAATTAGTACGATGTATTCAACAACGGATCATTTAAATATCCGTACAGGACCAAGTAAGAAATACCGCGTTGTTGGGCAATTTAATGAAAATGATGCCATTCAAGTGCTTCGAAGCTATGCGACAACATGGTATCAAATTTCATATAAAGGTACAAAACGTTATGTGCATAAAGCGTATGTCGCAAAAGAGCCAATTCATATGGGAACAGGCTTTGTGACAACGGCAAAAGGTGTGAATCTTAATATGCGTTCTGGACCAAGCACAGGGTATAAAATTATTGGTAAAATGCCATCTCGTGCAGCATTTAAAGTGATCGATTTCCGTGATGGTTTTTGGTACAAAATTTATTATAAAGGAAAAGTTGGGTATGTGAGCTCAGCTTACACATATATTTATCACTAAGCAACTTTGCGGGGTATCATGCCCCGATTTTTTATGGCGTTTTTTGGAATGTATGCTATACTAAGGATAATTAAAATTATTGCAGGGGGACACGTATGTGTTGAGAAGGTTAAAGCCTGACCCTTAGAACCTGTCCGTTAATACGGGCGTAGGGAGCAATGTACGTAATCATTACTGTGTACATTTGCTCTCCGTCATGGAGAGTTTTTTTATTGCACTATTTTAATTTGCGGGGGGACACATTTGTGTTGAGAAGGTTAAAACCTGACCCTTAGAACCTGACAGTTAACACTGACGTAGGGAGCAATTTTTTAAAAGCGCGCTCCTATTTCGGATGCGTGCTTTTTTTTTGCCTACGTCCATCCAAGAGGAGGACTTTTTAATGACATTTTGTGACGAAGTAAGACAAGAAAATGCACTTTATTTTGAGGCAAGCTTTGAGCATCCATTTGTGCAAGGCATTGTGGACGGTACATTACCACTGGAGAAATTTAAGTATTATATGCTACAAGATGCCTTCTATTTAAAACACTATACGAAGGTATTGGCCATTGCTGCATCGAAGGCGACAGAAGCGGACGAGACGCTCTATTATTTGCAAGCAGCGCAAAATATTCAACTTGCAGAACTTGAGATGCATCGTCTAACGTTCCATGAGTTAGGTGTAACGGACGCGGAACTTGAAGCGTTTGAACCTTCGCCATCTGCGTATAACTATGTGAGTCATATGTACAATGCGGCCTATAACGGAGATGCGGCAGAAGCATTCGCAGCGATGTTCCCATGTCCATGGCTCTATTTAGAAATTGGCAATCGTTTTAAAGATGCGAAGCCAGGCGTCGCGCTGTATGAACAGTGGCTTGCGCTTTATAGCTCTGACGATATGAACGAGAATATTAAGCAACAATTAGCGTTAATGAATCACTATGCACAACAGCAACCGCATAAAATCTCATTATTTAAGCAGCATTTTAAAAAGAGCTGCTACTATGAGTGGAAGTTCTGGGAAATGCCATGGACGGCTGAAAACTGGGAGCAGGAGGTTATGCGCTATGTCACTCGTTAATATTCGAAAAAAAGCACCGCTTGTCCATTGTATAACGAACTATGTCGTAGCGAATTTTACGGCAAATGGGTTGCTTGCGATGGGTGCTTCTCCTGTGATGGCGGATGCCGTCGAGGAGGTAGCGGATATGGTACGTGTAAGTGATGCATTATTACTTAATATTGGCACATTAAATGAGCGCACGATGGAGGCGATGGTGACTGCTGGAAAAGCAGCAAATACGCAACAAGTTCCAGTTGTACTCGACCCAGTAGGTGTTGGCGCTACGCCATTTCGCAAACAGTTTGTAAAGCAACTTTTAGCGCAAGTGAACATTGATTTATTGCGTTGTAATGCTGGAGAATTAGCGGCTCTTACAGGCGCCCAGTGGCAGGCAAAGGGTGTGGATAGTGGTGAGGGGAATATGGATGTCATTGCAGCAGCATCCAAGTTCGCAAAAGATTATCAATGTGCCGTCATTATTACCGGTGCAACTGATGTTTTAATCGAGCAAGGGAAGGTTTATCGTATTTCTGGGGGCGTTGTCGAAGCAACCTTTGTTACAGGAACTGGCTGCTTACTTAGTGCAGTATGTGCAGCAACACTTGGTGCAGAAGCTTCTCTTTTGGAAACATTACAACAGTATAAGCAGGCGGCTACCATCGTCGGACCTAAAGCAACGGGCTCATTTCAAATGGGCTTTTTAGATGCCTTACATCATATTTCGGAGGGATTAGCATGATTGCATTAACAATTGCAGGATCAGATAGCGGTGGCGGAGCAGGGATTCAAGCCGACTTAAAAACATTTCAGGAGTTAGGCGTCTTTGGCACGTCGGCGATTACGGCATTGACGGCACAAAATACACTTGGTGTGCATGATATTATGGCAGCAGAGCCCGCATTTGTTGCAGCACAGTTGCATGCATTATTTGAAGATTTTGAGATAACAGCCGCGAAAACGGGCATGCTATTTTCACCCGCTATTATTGACGTGGTGGCAGCAACTATGCAACAGCAACATATCCCACTTGTCGTCGATCCCGTGATGATTGCGAAAGGCGGCGCGACATTATTAGCGCAACAGGCTGTTCAAACAATGAAGGAAGTTTTATTGCCGGTCGCGACAGTTTGTACACCAAATATTCCAGAGGCAGAGGTGCTCGCTGGTATGACGATCACTACAGCTAGTGATGTAGCACAAGCAGCACAGCGATTAATGGCGCTTGGTGCAAAAAATATTGTCATGAAGGGTGGTCATTTAAGCGGAGTGGATGCGGTAGATACAGTGTTTTTAGAAGATGGCTCTGTTTTTACGATGACGACGCCACGTATTGATACGAAGGCCACGCATGGCACAGGCTGCACGTTTTCAGCAGCCATTACAGCAGGGCTAGCGAATGGACAAGAGCTAAAGGAAGCCATTATTGAAGCGAAACGCTTTATTCAAGCTGCTATCGTACATCCGCTAGGCATTGGACATGGTCATGGACCGACCAATCATTTTGCCTATAATCGCTATGACTGTGAGGTGTTCGTCGATGAAGCGTAGTGATTTAGCGGTATATTTTATTATGGGAACGGAAAATTGTGTGAAGGCACCTCTACAAACGCTAGAAGAGGCACTTGCTGCGGGTATTACGATGTTTCAGCTCCGGGAAAAAGGTTCTTATGCGCTGAAGGGGGAGGCGTATATTCAATTTGCAAGGCAATGTCAGGCTTTATGTACACAGTATAATGTGCCGTTTGTCATTAATGATGATGTGGCCCTCGCTGTTTTACTAGAAGCGGATGGTCTTCATATCGGCCAGGATGATGCACAGCTACAAATTGCAAAAGCACAATTTAAAGGTTTTATCGGAGTATCGGTGCATACGGCTGATGAAATGGCTACGGCGATTGATGGGGGCTGTGCGTATGTCGGCATTGGACCTATTTATGCCACGTCTTCAAAAGCGGATGCCAAAGTACCCTGTCATACAGCATTTCCAAAAGCCATGCACGAGCAATTTCCTGAATGTCCGATTGTTGCGATTGGCGGTATTGAAGCATCGAATGTAGCGCCTGTTTTAGCAACGGGTGTGGACGGGGTAGCCGTTATTTCAGCAATTTGTCACAGCTCAGACATACAGCAAACCGTTAAACAATTAAAAGGTGAAACTATTTAATGTCCTATTGCGTCTATTTCTTAATGACGTAAATCTAGGAGGATTTAAATGGCTAATAGGCAAACGTTATCAGACATTGTGACAGACTGTTTTAAAGAACAGCTTATGACAAACTATGTAGCGAAAAATCCTGTCTATGTTCGCAGTGGTCCAGGAACCGGCTATGAAGCATTAGGTTATTTAGAAAAGGATGAAGTCGTCGGCGTATTTTGTACGGCAGGTGCGTGGTGCAAAGTGCAATTTCACCACCAGATTGGCTATGTAAATAAATTATACTTACAAGAACTTTCTTAATTGAAGCCCTCCGCGTATACTTACAATACAAAGGGGGTTTTTCATATGCTAGAAAATGATATTGTACGTTTAGAGCCGCTGACACAGCAACATGCGGAGGCTTTAGTACATGCTGCAAATGACGAGAGAATTTGGGAAATGACGCAGCCGCGCATTCGTTCGTTGGCGGATGCTACACACTATATTAATATGGCGTTACAAGCACAAGATCAGCAGGCATTTGCTGTCTTTTCAAAGGTACATAATCAAATTGTTGGTGCCACACGTTTTTACACGATTGATGAGGATTTTGGGAGTGTGGAAATTGGCTACACATGGCTGAATCCGATTGTGTGGCGTAGCGCTATTAATACGAATATGAAGCTTTTAATGTTTTGTTATGCATTTGAGCAGTGGGGAATGAAGCGGGTACAAATTATGGCAGATGAACGGAACATGCGTTCACGCAATGCGATTGTGCGTATTGGCGCGACATTTGAGGGGATTTTACGTAAACATAAATTCGGAGCAGATGGTGCGATTCGTAATAGTGCCGTTTATAGCATTATTGACGATGAATGGGCCTCTGTGAAGCGACATATTGAAGGATTATAATGAGAAAAAAGAGGCTTTGACATACATGTAAAAGTAACATCTCATATGAGCATAAGAAAAACCGGAATCGCGCTGTAGTGCGGTTCCAGTTTTTCATTGCGAACGCTAAAAAAGGAGCATGCCGTGTTGTATCTCAGTCACTTTTTTATTTTGAATAATGCAAAAATTTATGATGTGTTCGGATGAAATAGACAGTGAGTAACGAACTAAGTAATAAAAAGGCGATGCTGACTAACGTAGTGCCTGTCATAACGGGTGCAGTTGGGTGAAGGATATGATAAATATCTACATAAGTTTTGAGTGTTAAGACGATACACACAGCATTTTTCAGCACATGTAACACAGTAGAAGAATTTTTAAAAGATAATTCTTTATTTTCAGAATATTTATCGGAAAATTCATGCCATTCTGGATGTGTTGCCAATAGATGAAGAAAGCTCCACAGTACAATGCCTGCGACAAGTGGTAAAAAGACCAATTCACGCGTTTGCCAATCATTAAAGAGTGCGCTGTATACAAATGGAGGTAGCTCATGAAAATGAACGGTTCCATAAAGGGCTACAGCAAAAAATAAGATGAAACTCACAGTAGAAAAAATGTATTTGTTCATTTAGATGACCTCCTTATACATTAAGTATATCAGATAAGACACTTTCTTTTCGAGGCACTTGGGATTGAAAGCTCATCGCGGTACTTCGCCACTGTACGACGTGCAAGCGTAATATTTTCTTTCGCCATTAATAAATCAGTAATTTTTTGGTCTGATAATGGGCGGGTTTTATTTTCTGTATTAATTAAATTTTGAATATGCACTTTAATCGATGTTTGAGAGGCTCCGTCTTCAGATACCGCATTGGTAAACAATGAGCGTAGCGCAATTGTGCCAAAAGGTGTTGCTAGCCATTTATTTTTAGTAGCGCGACTAACGGTAGACTCATGCACGCCCAATTGTGCGGCAATATCTTTTAATAATAGCGGTCTTAGCGCAATATAACCTTGATAGAAAAAGGGCTGCTGATGTGCAACGACGGCCTCTAAAAGACGCGTTAATGTGCTTTGACGTTGATTTAAACTATGTAGTAACCATTCATAGCGCTTAAACTGCATTTTTAAAAATTCTGCTGCTTCCTGATGTTCAAAAAAGGCATCATAGGCAGTAGAAAGAGAAATTTTTGGCATGCCAGCTGTATTTAATTGGAATGTAAAGCCTTCATCACTTAGCATCACCGTCGCATCAGGCGTAATCGTCGTTGCAGGACGACTAAAAAGCGAACGACATGGCTTTGGCTCGAGTGCTTGAATTTTTCGAATGGCACGGCGCAGTGAATGAGGCGTGATATGAAGCGCCTGCGTAATTTTTTCGAAGGCACTATTTGCGACATCCTCTAAATGAGAAGTAACAATTTTTTCGGCAACGATTTGGCGCGGCTCGAGTGCTTCTAATTGTAGTAATAAACAGTGGCGTAAATCAAAGGCCGCAATTCCAGGCGGACCATGCTGCTGTAATTCTTGAATTGCTGCTTGTAATAACGCTTCCGGAATCTGATAGGCGGCGATGGCATCGCGTGACAAATAGCCATTGTCATCTAAGTTGTGAACAATTGTTAAGCATGCATAGAGTAATCGCTGTTCTTTCACTTCACAGTGTAGCAATTGTAACAGTTCATCCCGGTAATCTGTCTCGCCTGCAACGGATGGTAACACATCATCAAATCCCGTTGTAGATTTTTGATAACTTGAAGTGGTTTCTTCTAATTCAATTAAAGGGTTTTCTAATGCCTGTTCACGTACGAATTCAACTAAATCTTCGTGTGAATACTGTAGTAATTCAATGGATTGGCGCAATTGTGTGGTCATATATAATTTTAATTGTTGTTTTTGCGATAAACTCATCTTCATATGTCAAACACCTTCTTTTTTCTCTTTTAAGAAACTATTTTCTATATCATACCATTTTTCTGCATTGAGGGATATTACATGACCTAAAAAAATTTTTTTGGTGGGACAAATCATTACCCGATTTGCTACAAAAAAGCGTCAATGTGCTGTTTTATAACACTCTTTAAGTCATGTAACAGTTGAAAATAGTATAACCTAATAAAAAAATGTGTTGACTTGATAAAATTCGTGCATTATATTATGTGTAATCGGTTACACATGGAACCGGTTACATAACAGATCGTTTTGAGGTGAATGCATTGGCAACAATTCGTGATGTCGCAAAAGAGGCAGGAGTTTCTGTAGCGACTGTTTCTAGACATTTGAATAATAAAGGCTATGTAAGTAATGATGCGAAGCAGATAATTGAGAAGGCAATTACTACATTAAATTATGCACCAAATCAATTAGCACGCTCGCTAACGACGAAGCAAACGAATTTACTTGGTTTGCTTGTACCAGATATTACAAACCCTTTTTTCCCTGAACTAGCACGTGCGGTTGAACGTACAGCTTATGAGCATGGCTATACAGTGGTGTTGTGCAATGCGGGCGAAACGAGTGAAAAAGAAAAACATTATATCCGCTCGCTGCAACAAAATTATGCGGCAGGATTTATCGTAACTACAAACCATATCGAAGCAGATTTCTATAAGAAACTAGATGTACCTATTGTCGCACTTGATCGTAATTTATCAGAAGCGATTCCAACAGTGACATCGGATAATGTATTAGGTGGACAGCTTGTCGCTAATTATTTGGTCGAGCAAAACGTCAAACGCATTTTATGTGTGCGCGGGCCACTTGATATTGATGTCGCAAATGATCGGATGCGCGGCTTTGAAGAAATCATGAAGCAACATCCAACCATACAGTACGATACGATTGTGAGCCCTTTTGATTTTGAGTCAGCTAAAAAGGTGACCCTTCAGCAGTTGCAACACACAAGGGATTATGATGCGGTGTTTGCGTCAAGCGATGCATCGGCAATCGGTGTAATGAAAGCAGCTGAATCACTAGGGATACACATTCCAAAGGATGTATCACTTGTTGGTTATGACGGTATTAATATCGGTACATTGCTATCGCCAGAGCTAACAACGATTGCGCAGCCGATTTCCTTAATGGGAGAGCGTGCAACAGAATTATTAATTGCATTAATTGAAGGACAAAAAATGACAGCGAAGCGCGTTGTATTTCCGCCGAAGCTCGTCGTTCGAAATTCAACAACGAAAGGAACGGAATTATGATTACAGTAATCGGTAGTATTAATATGGATATCGTCGTTGAAACGACTGTTTTTCCAAAGCAAGGAGAAACGGTTTTTGGACGAGGGTTCCATACCGTTCCAGGCGGTAAAGGAGCAAACCAAGCTGTTGCAGTTGCCCGTTTAGGCAGCCATGTACATATGGTTGGTGCGCTTGGTCAAGACGCATTTGGTAACGAATTGCGTACGATTTTACAACAAGAGAAGATTGACGATACATTCGTTCGTACAACAGAGACAGCAACAGGTATTGCGAACATTACATTATTTGATAATGATAACCGCATTATCGTGGTACCAGGAGCGAACGCAGATGTATCGCGCGAATCAATCGATGCAGCACGTACATTAATCGCTAAAAGTGATTTAGTCGTTATGCAGCTAGAAATTCCACAAGATACAGTAGAGTATGCGCTGTCCGTTTGTGAAGAATTACATACACGTGTGTTATTAAATCCAGCGCCTGCTGAGAATTTTAAAGCAGAATGGATGGAGCGCGTTGCTTACTTCACACCAAATGAAACAGAATGTGCTGATATTTTCGGCGTTGATGTAGAGAGCGCTTTAGAACGCTTCCCGAATCAATTAATCGTTACATTAGGTGCAGACGGGGCACGCTACTATGATGGTACACAACATGTGTTTGTTAAAGGCTTTAAAACAAAAGCTGTTGATACAACAGGTGCGGGTGATACATTTAATGGTGCTTTAGCGCATGCACTAACGACAAATCAATCGTTGTCAGAGGCAGTTGAATTTGCGAATGTCGCGGCATCATTATCAGTTGAAAAATTTGGTGCACAAGGCGGTATGCCACAGCAAGAAGCAGTGCTTAAACGCTTAGGAGGCGCACAGTAACATGAAAAAACAAGGTATTTTAAATCGTGAACTAGCCGGGATTTTTGCACGTATTGGTCACACAGATCAAATTATGATTGCAGACTGCGGGTTACCGATTCCAGATGGTGTTACATGCATCGATCTCGCTTACAAAATTGGAGAGCCGGGCTTCATGGCGATTTTAGAAGTTGTTTTAGCAGACTACAAAACAGAAAAAGCAATTATCGCCACTGAAATGGCATCACAAAATGCACCCCTTTACAAAGCGGTGCATGACATAGTAGATACAGCATTTGAAGAGGTTTCACATGAACAATTGAAAGCGCTATCTGCAAAAGCGAAAGTCATTATTCGTACGGGTGAGGCTACGCCGTATGCCAATATCTTATTGCAATCAGGTGTCATTTTTTAAAAGGAGGAAACGTGCATGATTGAAATGTCGGGCATTCAAAAAGCATTCAGTGGGAATGTTGTTTTGAAAGACGTCCAATTCCAGTTAGCAGATGGAGAAATCCACGCGCTAATGGGCGAAAATGGTGCGGGTAAATCAACGATGATGAAAATTCTAACGGGGATTTACGAGCGTGATAACGGCGTCATTAAAGTCGATGGTGAAGAAGTTCACTTCAAATCACCAAAAGAGGCAGAAGCAAAAGGGATTGCCGTTATCCACCAAGAGTTAAACATTTTACCGGACTTAACGGTTGCTGAAAACTTATTTTTAGGTAATGAGCAAACAATTGGTATGGGGATTATGAAAAACAAAGAAATGAATAAAGAGGCAAAACGTATTTTAAACCAATTAGGTTTAGACATTGATGTGCGTACACCAGCAGGTTCATTGTCAGTCGGTAAACAGCAAATTATTGAAATCGCCAAAGCGATGGAAACAAAAGCAAATGTTATCATCATGGATGAACCGACGGCTGCGTTAACAGACCGTGAAATTCAAACATTATTTAAAACAATTCGCAAGCTAAAATCAGAAGGGGTATCATTCGTTTACATTTCTCACCGTATGGAAGAAATTTTCGCGATTTGTGACCGCATTACGATTTTACGTGACGGTGAGTATGTCGGTGTTCGTACGATTAAAGATACGACATTTGACGAAATTGTTCAGATGATGGTTGGTCGTGAACTTGGTGAACGCTTCCCAGGACGCAACGCAACCATCGGTGATGTAAAGCTTGAAGTGAAAGGGCTTACACGTCCAGGCCTCTGTGAAGATGTTCATTTCAATGTCCGTAAAGGTGAAATTGTCGCACTTGCTGGATTAATGGGGGCGGGTCGTACGGAAGTAGCGCAAGCAATTTTCGGCTACCGCAAAATGACGAAGGGTCAATTATTCATTGACGGAAACGCTGTGAAAATTAAAAACCCTCGTCAAGCTAAAAAATTAGGTATCGGCTTTGTAACAGAAGACCGTAAAACACAAGGGTTGATCGTTGACTTCTCGATTAAAGAAAATATCGCGATGGCCAACTTTAGTAAAACATCTAAATCAGGCATCATTAGTGGTTCGAAAGAAAAGTCATTTGTTGGCAATCTTGTGAAAAAGCTTGGCGTTAAAACACCAAGTGCTGAACTATCTGCCAAATCATTGTCCGGTGGTAACCAACAAAAAGTAGTTATCGCAAAATGGTTAGGCATTGAACCTGAAATTTTAATTTTAGATGAACCAACACGCGGCGTTGATATCGGCGCGAAAAAAGAAATTTATCAAATCATGAATGACCTTGCAGAACAAGGCGTAGCCATCTTAATGATTTCTTCTGAATTACCAGAAGTTATCGGCATGTCTGACCGCGTACTTGTGATGCACGAAGGTAAAATCACTGGCGAGGTTGCTGGTGAGGACATGACACAAGAAAAAATTATGCATTATGCTACTGGAGGTGACAAAGTTGTCCAAAGCCAAAACTTCTAATGGCCTAATGCAAAAATTAGGACCGTTATTTGGATTACTACTTATTGTCGTTATTATTTCTATTATGAGTCCTAGCTTCTTAACAGCGGACAATATTTTCAACGTTTTACGTCAAGTTTCAATTAGTGCGTTAATCGCATTCGGGATGACATTTGTTATCTTAACAGGCGGGATTGACTTATCTGTCGGTTCGACCTTGGCACTAACGGGTGCCGTTGCTGCTAGCTTATTAGCTGGTGGTACAGATCCATTCATCGCAATGGGTGTGGCATTAATCCTTGGTTTAATCTTAGGTGCAATCAACGGTGTTGTAATTGCAAAAGGTAAAGTAGCACCATTTATCGCTACATTAGCAACAATGACCATTTATCGTGGTCTAACACTTGTTTATACAGATGGTAAGCCAATTTCTGGTTTAGGCGATCACTTATCATTCCAAATGTTCGGTAAAGGGTATTTCTTAGGAATTCCAGTACCTGTCGTAACGATGTTAATAGCATTCTTCGTATTGTACTTCATCTTACGTAAAACAACATTTGGTCGTCGTGTGTATGCAATCGGTGGTAACGCCGAAGCATCTCGTCTATCAGGTATTAATGTAGACCGTACAACAATTGCGGTTTACGCGTTAACAGGTATGTTAGCTGCAATGGCAGCATTAATTTTAACGTCTCGTTTAAATTCTGCTCAGCCTACTGCAGGTCAATCATATGAATTAGATGCAATCGCAGCAGTTGTTTTAGGTGGTACAAGCCTTACAGGTGGCCGTGGTTGGATCGTTGGTACATTAATCGGTGCATTAATCATCGGTGTGTTAAACAATGGTCTAAACTTAATCGGTGTATCATCATTCTTCCAACAAGTAGTCAAAGGGTTAGTTATTTTATTCGCGGTATTAATCGACCGTAAAAAAGCAGCGTAAAGGGGTATTTCACTATGAAAATGAAAAAATTATCAGTTACAGCATTACTTGCATCATCTCTATTATTGGGCGCTTGTTCCATGTCACAAGGTGGCGACGACAAAGCAAAAGATACAAAAAAATCAGATGGCGATTTCAAAATTGGGATGTCTGTTTCAACATTAAACAACCCATTCTTCGTTACATTATCTGACGGTGCAAAAGCCGAAGCAAAAGATGAAAAAGTGAACTTAACCGTTGTAGATGCACAAGATAACGCATCAAAACAAGCATCAGACGTTGAAGATTTAATTCAACAAGATGTTGATTTAATTATTATCAACCCAACAGATTCAAAAGCAGTCGCTTCAGCAGTTGAATCAGCGAACAATGCCGATATTCCAGTGATTACAGTTGACCGTGCTTCTGAAGGCGGCGAAGTTGTATCACATATCGCTTCTGACAACAAAGAAGGCGGTAAAATGGCCGCTGAATATTTAGAAGAAGTAATCGGTGAAGGAGCGAAAGTTGCTCAACTTGAAGGTGTAGCTGGTTCATCAGCTGCAACAGACCGTGGTGCTGGCTTTGAAGAAGTAGCGAAAGACGGTTTTGATGTAGTAGCTTCTCAAACAGCTAACTTCAATCGTGCTGAAGGTTTAACAGTAATGGAAAACATCCTACAATCAAACGCTGATATTAAAGGTGTTTTCGCACAAAATGATGAAATGGCTTTAGGTGCTATCGAAGCTATTGAAGCATCAGGTAAAGACATCAAAGTTGTTGGTTTTGACGCAACAGATGATGGTGTAAAAGCTGTTGAAGATGGTAAAATGATCGCAACAATCGCTCAAAAACCAACTGAAATTGGTGAAACTGCGATTGAAACAGCTGTCAAATCATTAAATGGTGAAAAAGTAGAAAAAGATATTCCAGTTGAATTAGAATTAATCAAAAAATAAATCAACGCTTTTTATAAAGAGGTTAGGTCTTGTACCTAGCCTCTTTTTTTTGCGTATTTCTTCTGTTATAATACAATTACTGTAAAAAAATGAAAAAAGAGGTGTGTTTTATGACAGAGCAATTTGAAAAAGGCTTAGCCATTCGACGACAAGTGATGGGCGATGAATTTGTAGATCGTGCATTTGAGCAGGCGACAGAATTTACGATGGATTTACAACACTACATAACGGACGTATGCTGGGGAGGCATTTGGGGACGTGAAGGTTTAACAAAACGTGATCGTAGCTTAATTAATTTAGCCATGCTAACGGCGCTAAATCGTTCACAGGAGCTGCGTGGGCATGTACGCGGTGCCATTAACAATGGTGTTACAGTAGAAGAAATCAAAGAAGTAATGCTGCAAACAGCCGTGTACTGCGGAGCTCCTGCCGCACAGGAAGGTTTTCGTATTGCTAAAGAAGTATTAGAAGATATGAATGCGCTGAAATAGTTTTTTATACCATGAGTAAGAAGGTATAAAGTTTTTTTCACTCCAGACAAAAAGATTAATAATTTTCTGAAAAATATGATAAAATAGACATAACTTATTTTTTAGTTCTTTTTGGAAGGAGTGAGCCACTATGACCGATTTAAAAATGAACAGTATTAGTTTAATTATTGTCGTTGTTGTTTTTCATGTATTGAGCTACCTGACCCATTCTATGAATGATCATCAGCTTCTTCTATCTATTGTTATTTGGCTCAGTGTAGGATGCCTATTAATTTTGACAATGGAACTACGCGTAAAGAAGAAACGAACGAAGGAAGTCTCTTGAGGCTTCTTTTTCTTGTGACGATTTAATCATTTTATATAAAAACACTCATATTTCCCTTAATTTTAGGTAATAAGTAGAGTAAGCCTTTTATCTAAGGGGGGAAGTGAATGATTTTTTTAATCGGTGTATATGGATATGTACTGTATGTGTTACTGCTCATTGGGCATCATGCTGTGAGACATCAACAGCTAACGAAACAAAGGCGTCTACTAGTTAATATCATTGCGCACGGTATGGGCTATTACTATAACAATGAAATCAGGCGCCCAGCATTGTTTTTTTCAGTTGCTGTCATCTTAGCTGGATTTTATCTTGTTGGTATATCTATGTGGCTCGTACCGATGAGCATGCTTTTTTTATTAGCGCTTTGTGAAGGATATGCTTGGCGTGAGCAATCACTCATGCAACAAATGAAGCGACTAGAAGCCTGTACGCATAAACGGCCGATTGTGGCACTTGATGAACAGGCAATGAAACATGCAGGGAAGCGTCGTCAATTGTTTAAATTGTATGAGCAATCAACCTATGAATTTGCGATTACAAAAGAAGTGGTTGCACAATTACAGCGACAACAGTTAAGACGACCGCTAGAGCTTATGTTTTATGAGGGACGATTGCGCATTGTCGATTATAATACACAGGAAATCTTGCGCCATTTTCCGCTTCAATCGAATTTTTCTGAAGAACTTGCTCATTTTATCGCGGACAGTGTAACACAAAAAGAGGTTTTTGTTATGCCGTTTAGAAGGAAATTGCCAAATTTTCCAGGAATCATTCATTTGAAACATGATGGATGCATTGCTAAGCAAATACATGATTAAGAGGGTGATGATAATTGCACAGCAAAATATTTTATCATTTCTTCGCAGAATACCCCTCCCTCAAGGAACGTAGTGAGGAGGGGTATTCTGCGAACCCAATGATTCTGCCAGTACTAATTTGTTGAAAAGAAC
>NZ_JBHUOR010000105.1:0-16367 GCF_042686175.1 Kurthia populi
CCGTCATCTCCACACTTCCAATCTATATTGTCTAATATAGATTATCCGTTATTAGTGGGGAATTTTTAAACGGTATTATCGAGGATTTTAACAGCGATTATGACACGCTATTTAGAAGAAGGCGCGCTAATTTATTATCGATTAAGACTATTTCATCCATTGCTATTCCCCTTTTTTGTATTCTAATATATTTTAATTTTATATTATTTATTAAATCTGTTCTTGTAATGATAGATTTTTAATATAAAAAGAGCGTACTAATTAATTTAGAAGACAGTATATTGGAACGAAATATTCAATTTTACTTTAAAAGATTCAATAAATATAAAAATTATTGTAAAATTATATGATAAAAGTATTGTTTGGAGGGTAATGTGCATGAAAAAAATAATAAAATTAGTTTGTGCAATCGCAGTCATTTTTTCAGTAATCGGTTTTTTTGTTGGAAAAAAGGTGGCTGAAAATCAAATTACACATCATCAAGAGAGCATAACGGAATTAAAAAAAGATGTTCGTGAATTAACTTTAAAAAGGGGAAAATATTTACAAGACGCAAAAGAATTTGAACTTTATGCTAACTCGATTCCAGAGATTCTAAGAGAAGTTAGTAGATATCAAACTGAATTAGATGAGAAGAAAGCTGAGTTAAAAGTAGTTGAAGAAGAAATAGAAAAAACTAAAAATAAAGATTAATTTCTATTAATTAGTAGTATGTAGAAATATGTATATACATGTTTCTACACGTTTTATTTTGACCGACTTTTGTGGTAGAAAATGAATAAATGAATAATTTATCGTGTAGATTCGACAATTAATGAGATTTTTGATTTTGGCGTAGGACTGGTCTGAGAAGGTGCATAGCACCAGGACGAGTCCTACGCCTTTATGATAGAAAGAGAAAATTTCGCAATACGTAAATGGCTTTGCATGAAGCGATGGCCGTCTCAAAATGCGACAAGGTGCTTGCACCGGCATTTTGGCGGCCCTATATGTTTCATTGAAATATGAGCTTGCGCAGTTGCTTGCGAAGCGAGTAGCGCATGCGTGCCAAAGTTCGGGATAAGGTGCGTATTGAGGAGAATTGGAATATAGGCCCCACTTGGACATGGGATGAAATTATAAAAACAGCCTAGCAGTTTCTTATAGAAATCCTGAAGGCGAAACAGCGGAGCGTCGCCTGAAGGGCCCCCTCCCCCTAGGAACGTCCCCCAAAAGTTTAATCCCGTCCGCTTGATGGGTGGGGGTACGCCGTGGGGGGTTGGGGGAGTGGCAGGGGGAGGCGGGCATGAAAAAAACTGCTAGGCTGGTTTAGCGTAATATAAATGAGTACAAGTGGGGCCGGTGCGGAAGGGATACACTATCGGGCAGGGAATGAAAAAAACACGATCTACGCGGTGGTTGTGCGCGTAGGTCGTGTTTTGTCGTTTTTACTTCAAACAAATCTCTTTATAGTTGCACTTATCACATTTTTCTACAAATTCCGTTTGCGCAAATGCTTCTAATTCATACGGTTCATTCGTTAAAACGTCTGCTTGAAATTGCTTCATGTACTGCGTGCTTTGTGTGAAAATATAAAGCAAGTTCTCAATATCAAATAGCTCTAGCGTTGTTTCAACATGGTTATTAGCTAACAAATACTCGTTCCTCACTAAAATATCTTCTAGTGGCACATCCATTTTCTCCTGCAAATAATAGGCGTACAGCGCAAGTTGCTGGCGATCCGCTTCCGATGACTTCCCCGTTTTCCAGTCAACGATAACCCATTGCCCTGTTTCAACATCTTGATACAGCAAATCCATCACCAGAAACACTTTAACATCATCAATCATAATAAAGCGAAACTGCTCAGGCGGCTTAATGTCCAGTTGCTGTCCTTTTGTCATCAGCTCCTGGACGGTATGGCTATTTAAAAAATTCTCGAAAATCGAAGCTAGTCGCCCCTGATATACCGACACCGCTTCTTTATCCAGCTCCCCATGATAGTAAATATCAAAAAACATATTATGCTTATTCGGCTTGGCCGCCCACGTATCGTACTGATATTTTGAAGTGATATAAGCATCGTTTAACATCTTACGCGCACGCTCAACTAAAGAATTTGCGCTTGGTAGCGTATGCGTGTACATGATTTCCTTAATCGTTTCCTCAATCAATTCATGCACGATTTTTCCGAAAAACATTGGTAAATGCTGCAGCTTTTTTAATCGATACGCATGTTGTGCGATCGGCGCCACATTATATTTCAGCCATCCATTATGTGAAACGTAGTAATCATAGCCATATTTCCGCTGGCAATCTAACACGACCTTATGACGCGTCAACGACCACGAAAAGTCCGGAAATTCTTTCACTTCAAACATCGTAATCACCCCTCAATATAAATAAAAAGAAGCCGAAATTGGCTCCTTTATTTTATCGTTCGCACGCCCAACCGTCTTTATCGCGGTCCATTTTAGCTTGATAAGCTTTATGCCCCTTTTTGACGCCGTTTGGATAATCCTTGCGTAACTCTGTGCAGTTTTTATATGTCTTTGTCTTAGAAGGCTTTTTCGTCGTTGTTTCCTTCTTCGTAGTATTAAAACCGCTACTTGTCACATACCCTTTTTTCGACCAGATGCGCAGTTTTTCTTTCTTCGCTTTCGCTTGTGCATTTAAGTATTTAGCTTTGTTCTTTGTATTTGGCGCATAGATGTAAGCTACACGCGCATAGCCCTTACGTACAAGCTGCAGGTTCAAATCCTTGCCATCAACGTATACATACGCCAATTTACGGCCGTATTTGTCACCTTTATATCCCGCTTGGTCAAAATCAAGCTGGATTTTCTTCGCATTTTTTAATTTTTTCTTAGTGTAATTACTTGCCTCTTTGCCCCATGGTTGCACACCTTTTGATGGGTGCTTCGTCTCTGGCGTGTCCACTAATAAGAAACGAACCTTGATCGTCTCACCTTTGTACTTAAACGATGCTGTGTCTCCGTCTGTAGGACTAACAAGCGTCACAGTGTTAAGCGTCTTCGCCGTTGTTGTTGCAGGCGTAGTGTAATCTGGAGAAGCTACAAAGCCCCCGATTAACGAAAATCCCATCACACCAGCAATCAAACTCTTTTTGAATTTAGTAAAATTCATAGTCCACCTCCATATTCTTCTTAGTTCTATTTTAACAGAAACGAATGTTCGTTTTAATCTTTATTTCACATAAAATAGAAAAGTAATTTCCTTCATCTATTGGTTGTCCGCATCTAATTATTCGACAACCCAGAAAAGTATTGTAGATAAAGATGATATAATTGCTACGGCTTACTAATTAAATAGTAGCTGAAGAAATAGGGGCGATTTTATGAAATTTGATTTTGATATTGAAATCTACGAGGATATGATTGGATTGGATCTGACTGCTCGCGATTATTTAGATTTTAGAATGAATATCCATATCACTGATAAAGGTGAAAGATTTGAACTTTGTACATCTACATTCAATTCAGCAATCCTTTTAGGCATCCTAGAAGGATTAATTGATATTTATGAAGGGAAAGGAAATTCATTTACCGTTGAAATGTTTGAAAGTAATTATGAGGTACACTTTTCTTACGACTCACATTATTTAAAAGTTCAAAGATATGAAGCTTCTGATGGAGAAATAGAAATTCAATTAAGTTATAGACTAGATGATTTTGTGGAAGCCTTTGTAAAAGAATCAAAAAAATTTGTACAATATATTTTAAAAATGGATGAATATGCTTATGATTTTGAGTATTATAAATTACTTAACGACGACATAAACGTGTTAAATAATCATTTAAAAAACTTGATTTAATAGCTAAGAAAATCCCTGTTACATACTAGATATTTCTGAAACGACTTCGATAAGATTTTGAAGTCGTTTTATTATTTATAAAGTTCTTTGCTGTTTGTATGCAAATGTAGAAATGTGTTGTAGTATATAAATGATGTAAAAGGCACTTATTTCGCTATTTTTATTAAAAATATCACATATGAACAAATGTAGAAATATTAATAAATATATGTAGAAACATGTTTATACATATGTGGAAACGTGGTAATATAAAGTATATAAACTAAAGAAGTGGAGGATTTTGTATGGCTAAAACGATTGTAATGGGTAACTTTAAAGGTGGCGTTGGCAAGACGAAAGTGTCTGTCATGACGGCGTGGGAGATGGTTCATCAATTCGGCAAGAAAGTACTACTCATTGATATGGATCCGCAAGGCAATGCATCAACATTGATCGCGCGTACCGCTGGAATTACAGAATTACAAAATACGATTTTTACAGGTTTTCAAACAGGTGACTTAAAAAATACAATTCTAGAAGTAGAAGAAAATCTGCATCTAATCCCCGCTTCGCTGACATTCAAAAACTTACCTAAATTTTTATACTCGAAATTTGAAACAGAGATTGAACAAGTTTCTTATTTAAAACAACTACTCGAGCCGATTAAAGAGGACTACGATTATATTCTAATCGACGTGCCACCGACTATCTCAGATTTCTCGGATAACGCGATGATGGCAGCCGATTACGTGCTTATCATTTTACAAGCGCAGGAATTATCGCTTGAAGGTTCGGAAACGTATGTATCGTATTTGCAGTTCATGGCGGATAACTACGATGCTGATATTCAGGTCGCTGGTGTACTTCCTGTTTTACTTCGCCCAGGTAGCCGCGTCGATGAATCGACAGTTGAGCGCGCGAAAGAATTATTCGGCGATGATAACGTACTGCAGCATTTCATTAAACATTTAGAACGCCTCAAAGCTTGGGACGTTACAGGCATTACCGATAAGGACCAACACGACCGCAAAGCACATCAAGTATTTATCGATGCGACAGAAGAGTTAATCAAAAAAATTGAGCACTTTGAGGAGGCTGGTAAGTATGAGTAATGAAAAAGGCGGCTTGATTAAAAAGAAACCGCGTAAAATGCAACCAGCTCCAAAAGTATCTAAGCCAGATCAATTCAATGCGTTCAGCTACACACCACAACCAGCGAAGGCAGACGCTCCAAAAGAAGAAGTAAAGCCCAAAGCAATTGCTGAGCCAGAAGTAAAACAAGAATCAATAGCTGAACCGGAAAAAAAAGTTGAAGAAACATCTTCCGAACCGGAAGTGAAAACTGAAACTGAAGAAGTAAAAGATGTTGTGATCATCGAACAAGCTCCTAAAGCAGCACGTCGCTCGCAGAAATTAACGCTAGAGGATTTGAAAAACAATCTTACAGTTGGCCGAGGTACGAAATCAAAATCGGTTCGAGCACCCGAATTTGTTTACGATGAATTGGTACTTTTAAGCTCTTTTGTAGATGAAAATAAAATGTATCAAATTTTGCAGATGTTAATCGATTCGTATGTGTCTCATGAACTAACTCCACGCCAGCAGCGACAGTTCAATTACATGATGGAACTAAAGTTTTTAAAAGAAGAAGAAGAAACAAAATAATAATGGGCCTCTTTAACAATATGTTAAGGAGGTTTTATTAATTTTGTTGCATTTGTGACAAATAAAAATAAAAATAAATTATTTTAGAAAGTTACATAAAATGGTAAAATATACTTATTCATAATAGTTTGACAATAAAGTTTTGTCAGAAATCAAAGAACAAAGCAACTTTTAAAAAAATTTTTTTGCACTAAAACTTATACGCAGATGTGGAAATGTAGAAACATGTATATAACTTTAAGCGGCTAAACTTATATGCAAATGTGGAAATGTAGAAACATGCGTATATATTTTTGTCTAGAAACTTATACGCAGATGTGGAAATGTAGAAACATGTATATAACTTTAGGTGGACTAACTTATATACAAATGTGGAAATTTAAGATTTAGATACTGTAATAACAGCCTTTGTAATACATCAACTTATATACAGATGTGGAAATGTAGAAACATGCATACAAGTTTAACGGCCTAAACTTGTATGCAGATGTGGAAATGTAGAAACATGCATATAAGTTTTAGTGAACAAACTTATACGCAGATGTGGAAATGTAGAAACATGTATATAAGTTTTAGTGAACAAACTTATATACAAATGTGGAAACTGATAAAAATATGCTTAAAACCGCATCGTATCAAGGTTTACAAGACTTCTTAGATATGTTTAGATAGTAAATAATAGAAAATAAAAAAACATCCACATTTGTCTTGGCGGACAAATGTAGATGTCTTTTATGCTCTTTGGCGAGAGCTTCGAAAAGATTAATAAAGCATTTGGCGAAATCTTTTCATTACATTTTTAAACTCATAAAACACAACTAAATACGGGATTTCTCAACGTAAGAATGATATAGATTTATAAACGGTTGGCGCCGATTATAAAATTTCACTTTTTCGTTGACGAAAGTATAAAGTTCTTGAAATTGATTATATCAGAGGATAATCGTAGTTTTCAATGCTTCGAACTCGAATACTTTATCTTTTTTCATAAAAAGACCCCGTATGTGTTATCTAAGCAGAAGGGAGTCTTTTTTTATGCCGTCGTATAATCTTGCTCAAATTATTTCGTCGATCACACATAATAGTTTAACCACCTATCGTACACGCAACTCGAAAGTGCCAAACGCTGCCTACGCAGATACAGCTGACAAAAAAGGCGCTGTTTTCGCTGTGCGCAAAAAAACGGACTTCGCGAATGGGCGTGTACGAGGCTTTATCGTGACGTCTAAAGAAACACTCGCAAAAGAGGCAAATAGTCTAACTCATTGGACGCCTAACACGTACCAGCGCTTTGGTTATACAGACGAAACACGTACATACATAAAAGGATTTGAAGACGCAAATCTGTCTCAAATCAATACATTCGTTGTCGATATCGACACGAAACGACATAGCGTTAATGATATTATGCTTGCTTGTATTGACCACTCAGTAGGGGAACCATCAATGGTATTAGAAACGCCAAACGGCTACCAGGTCTATTTCATACTTGCTCAACCCATTTTCATTTCAAATAAAAATAACTTCCGTAGTCTTGTAGTCGCGAAACGTATCGCCAATAACCTCAAATTGAGCTTATCTAGCGTTCATGCCGATATGTACTGCAATGACTTCGGCTTTTTCCGTATGCCGAACGCGCATAACGTTGTGTGGTATAGCGAAGCACGCTATACAGTCAAAGAGCTAATTAATTGGTCGATGCGTCAAGATGATGAAGAGTCCCGGACACTTTTTGTTGTTCCGCATAAAATGACATCACGTAGCGTTATGGAGTCAGAATGGTTTGCAGCGTTATTACATGCAACCGATATTAAAGGGCAAAAAGGACAAATTGGCCGTAACAACACGTTATTTACGTTAGCGCTGGTATGTTACCAGGAGGGCATGGATAAAGGTCGTGCGTATGATTTATTAGACGAATTTAACTCGAATCTCAACTACCCGTTGAGTGTTTTTGACATGCGTGCAACAATTAACTCAGCTTACTGCGGAAAATATAACGGGGCGAGCCGCGCATATGTAGAAGCGCTACTCGAAACATATGTTGTCGGTGGTAGCGAGTTTTCGGTAAGCCTCGGTAGTACATATTGGTACAAACACAAAAAAGCGCGCAAGGACCGCGTGCGCAGTCACTATGAAGAGTGGGAACAAGACATTATCGACTATTTAACGGCCGAGCAGGGCGCTCTAGAGCCGTTTGTTTGGCATACACAAAAAGAGCTTTGCGCGGCTGTAGGCATCGCACAGAGCTCTTTAAACGTGGTCATGAAGAAGTCAAACAAACTCTTAAAGACAGTAGTAGGTCGAGGTTGCACAGCGAAAACAGGCTGGACAACAATCGGCTTATTTTTAACGCACATTATGAGTATGCATCGTGCTCAGTCTGCAGCGTTTAAGCAAGGACTTGATGCGATGATCAACAGCTATGTCGCGCTACTCGAGCCGGTTGGAGGCTATGAACCGCTTCGAGTGATATTATCTCGCCGCGATGGACCACCAGACGAACAACTGACCATGTTCGCATTGCATGAAGCCGCTAGTTGAACCAATACTCCAGTCTGCCTAACATATTTCTAATTACGCTCTCTCTTTCTTTGAAGCGTTTATATATGCTTTTGGTATACATCATTGTTATTTGCTTGGGAATGTAGTTGTTTTTTACTAATTTAGTGAAACTTAATATGTAAGAATGGGGGTATTTTATGGCATATCAGTAAAGGCAGCAAAAAGATGAAACATGAGTTGTCTCGTTGCACTCTTTTTATTCATTGTGATATTTTCCTGTAAGCTATGAAAACTAATTTCTCTTTCATTAAGGTCGTTCACAATTTCAATTAAATTCCGCATGTTTCTTCCTAATCGATCCAATCGCCAAACAACTATCGTATCACCAGCTTGCACAAATCGAAGAGCCTCTTTTAACCCTTGGCGTTTACCTTTAGCTCCACTCATTTTATCTGTAAATCTTTTTTCGCAGCCATATTCTTTGAGCGCATCCAATTGCAAATCTAGATTTTGAATGCCTGTTGAAACTCGCGCATATCCTATTTTCATTCATTTCAACTCTTTTTGAATTTTCAGTTTTATTGTATGGTAACCTAATCAAGAGGGATTTACTGAACATAGATTTATTGACAGGGTTTCTGAACAATATAAAAGGCCGATTATTCCTTAGCGTAGGAAAACCGGCTTTTTTCATGTCGAAATTTGTTTAGCGTATAAAATCCGCTTTTTGTCGGATGTACTTATCTTTTTCACCATTTAATGTATATTATTTACCATACAGATGATATGATATTTAGGCATAATAGTCATTTTTATAGTTATAAATGATATAAAATAATTATTAACAGAGGCTGGTATTTAAAGAAGCAAACATATCGGAGCTTACGATTTTATATGAGAAAAATCGTATATATATCTGGTCAATAATAATTTCCTCTGAAAAATTTTGTGAATGGATGATTAAATTTCACAAGAAATAATTTATGTGAAGGGGCTAATGAAATGAACAAAGAAAAGTTTTTTGATGCAATGGAGAAAGACATTCAATCAGCTAATATACCTGAATCAGAGAAAACTAAATTAATGCAAAATTTATTGCATTTAAAAGAACAAAAAATTAATTTAATGATTACTGGTGCAACTGGTAGTGGGAAGAGTTCAACAATTAATGCTTTATTTGATATGGAAGTGGCGAAAGTTGGTGTTGGTGTTAATCCAGAAACTATGGATATTGCCAAATATGAATTAGATAATTTAATTCTTTGGGATAGCCCAGGACTTGGTGATGGCAAAGAAGCAGATAATAGACATGCTAAAAATATTATAAAAAAATTAAATGAGTTAGACAATAAAGGAGAATTACTAATTGATTTAGTATTAGTAATTTTAGATGGTAGTACAAGAGATTTAGGAACATCATATGAACTTATTAATAAAGTTATAATTCCAAATTTAGGAGAGAACAAAGAACAGCGAATTTTAGTAGCCATCAATCAGGCGGATGTTGCAATGAAAGGTCGTTATTGGAACTATGAAAAAAATCAGCCTGAACAGAAATTGAAAGAATTTTTAGACGAAAAGGCTGTATCAGTCAAAAAACGTATTAAAGAAGCTACTGGAGTAGATATTGATCCAATTTACTATAGTGCAGGCTTTAAAGAAGAAGGGGAAGAACAACAAAAGCCATACAACTTATCAAAATTACTTTACTATATTGTAAAAGCTACTCCTGAAGAAAAGCGTTTATCATATATCGATAATTTAAACGAAGAAGAAGAAATGTGGAAAGATGATGATGGTTTAAAAGATTATCGTGCAGAAGTTCAACAAAGTTTCTTTACAACTGTAAAAGAGCATGTTGTAAAAGGTGCTGAAATAGGTGGAAAAATCGGGTCGGTGTTTGGTAAAGCAGGAGAATTTGCTGGTAAAGTAGTTGGTGGTGTAGTTGGTGGTTTGATTGGAATAAGAAAGAAAAAATCTGGTGGTGGTCGAAGTAGCGGTGGCGGTGGTGGCTGCTATATTACAACGGCTGTGTGTGAGTATCAAAATAAACAAGATGATTGTTATGAACTAACACAATTTAGAAAGTTCCGAGATGAATGGCTATTAAATCAACCAGATGGCAAAGAATTAATTAGCGAATATTATGAAACAGCTCCACAGATTGTAGAGCAAATTGAAAAACTGCCGAATAAAGGCGAAGTTTACAAGCATATCAACGAACAATATTTAACACCATGTTTAGCGTATATAGAAAATAATCAAATGCTTCAATGTAAAAAGCTTTATACGGAAATGATGCATAACTTATATGAGGAAAAAAAGCTATGGCATTAAAATATAGTACGTATAGAGAAGGTGATATCGCAATAAATTTAGGCATAGCCAATTTTCAGCCGTTGGATGTGATGGTAACAGGTGTAACAGGGGCGGGGAAATCTACAACTCTTAATACATTCTTTCAAAAAGAAATAGCTAAAGTAGGTACAGGTGTTGACCCAGAAACAATGGAATTAGACGCTTATAGCTTAAATAATGTTATACGCTTTTGGGATACACCTGGTTTGGGCGATGGATTAAGAGCAGATCAAATACATTCGGAAAAAATAGTAGATTTACTGTATAAAACTTATACACTTGATGAACAGCAGCATGGATTCATTGATTTAGTTCTTATAATTATTGAAGGAGCTAATAGGGATATGGGGACAACATATAAATTACTTAATGAAGTGATTGTTCCGAATATTCAAAGGGATAGGATTTTAATTGCAATTAACCAAGCGGATGTTGCTATGAAAGGAAGGCATTGGTTAACGGCTGAAAATAAACCAGATGCAAAATTAAAAGCATTTTTAGAAGAACAGGCAGTATCAATTCAAAAACGAGTACTAGAAGCAACGGGTGTAGAGGTTGTAAAGCCAGTATATTATTCTGCTGAATACAATTATAATGTGAACCTTTTATTTGATTTAATCATTGATAATATGCCTAGAGAAAGACGGAAACTTTTTCTCTGAGATCCATTACTAAGGTCCAACCGACAAAACTGCTAAGAGATTGCCAAACATGTTCGTTTTTGATGCTTTATCGAATGACGTTTCAAATATGCTAAGTTTCTGTACACTATAAAAAGCCTATTATTCCTTAGCGTATGGAAAATCGGCTTTTTTCATGTCGAAATTTGCTTAGTGTATGTTTTGCGCGTTTTGTTGGTGGGACGCCATAATTAAAAAAGTGTAGCAGCAGAAAAATAAAAAGACATGAATAATTATTTATCCATGTCTTTTTATTTTTGTTTTAACTTTTCCCACAAGCAACCTTCAAATCAACAAAGCACCCAGCAAGCCCCTCAACCATTACCTCAAACTTTTCATCAAACAAACGATTATCATCACTATTATCAATAAACCCAGCCTCAATCAATACAGCTGGCGATCGTGTATTACGCAGCACATAATAGTTGGCTACTTTTACCCCGCGATCTTTGAATCCCACTCGAATTAACGCATTCTGCAGCTGCACAGCTAAATCCTTCGCTTTTGCGCTTGCGGTCGGATACGTAAAAACCTCCGCACCCCGGGCCTTTTCTGGACTATGCGCATTGCGGTGGAACGATACAAAATAATCGTATTTATCGGCTTTATCACGCTTTACCCGCGCGCCTAAACCCAACGTCTCATTTTTGGTTCTTGTCTCATGCACAACGACTCCAGCGCCCCGTAAACGCTTCGCAACCGCCTGTCCTAAGCGCAATACATCATCCGCCTCTTTCCGTCCCCTATAATTTGCCCCTGGATCACTCCCGCCGTGGCCATAATCAAATAAAATCTTCATACTGATTCCTCCCTTACCAATTTTGGTGCGATATTTGCAAAACTTGAAAATGCATTCTGTGTATAATGACGCGTCATATTGAGCGATCGGTGCCCCAAAAGCATCTGAATTTGTTCAATCGCTACACCCTTTTCCAATAACCGCGTCGCAAACGTATGACGCAGTACGTGACAGCTAAATGCGATGCCTGTTTTCTGCGAAAAATTTGATGCATGACGTTGTAACGTTCGAGGACTGCATTTAAACGCTAATTCCGATGACACATCCAACGCATTAACATAATCCGCTACGATGCGTGCAGAGTTCTCAAGCATCACAGGTATCAGCCTATCGCTCCCCCATTTCGCATCCTCGATATTAATATAGAGTGCTCCCTCTATAAAACTAAAATCAGCCTTTGTTAGATTCGCAATTTCACTCACACGTGCTCCTGTTCCAAGCATCAAATGAAACGCTGCCTTTGTGTGATCGGGCAATGTACTAATATAACCTGAAAAATTAGTTAACTCTTCGTCGCTTAATCTGCGCTGCGAGCTTGGCGCAACATTGATTTTCATGAGCTTCGACACTGGGTTAAACTGTACCTCCTCGTTCAAAATCATGTAATCAAAGTAGTTTCGCACGCACGATAAAATCCCGTTTACGGTCCTTCCTGACTTTTGCAACTGCAATAAATACTCCTTAAAATCGAGTAAATGGGTCGGTTTCAGGTCTCTGAGGGGCATTTTTTGTTCATCCAGCCACGCCCCGAATGCAATTAAATGATAACGATATGTCTCAATCGTGTTAAAAGCTTTACCTTCGTACTCTAAGTGCTGCAGATATTTATTAATTGATAGCATTAAAGTCCCCCTTGTGTCGCATATTTAAATATATGTCGTATCCAAAAGACGCTACTTGAGGTAATTCGCGATTTTTGAAAAACGATTTGGCCCTAGTCTTTTTCAAATTGATTCGTCAATTTTGCGATGCTTTCAGTCAATAACTCTAACTTTTTTTCCATCCTTACAAGCAAGTAGATTGCCAGCAGAAATGAAAATCCATAGTCGAGGTAGTTGAATAATTCATCCATCATCTTTTCCTCCTAACTTTCAAATTTAAAATCACTCTCGGTGCCGTCTGACGATACGCTGATTCGCAGTAAGTCACCAAAGTTTTCGCCACAATTTTTGCAAAGGTCGATCGTGCCGACTAAAAACTTTCCATGTTCGGCATCATACACACACATCTTAAAATAGAGATCGCGAACGCGGTCGCAGCACTCACATTTACGATAAATCGTGTTTGCGCGTGATAAGATTTTAAAACGATTTTTTTTCGCTGTGATAAGTTCCTCCTCCCTTCTACAAACAATAAAAAAAGCCAGGCGATCGCCTAGCTCTTTGAGGTCTTAGCTAATTACGATACCGAAATCTTTTGTAAGCTTCTCGATCGTTGATGCACCTTTAATTTCAGGTTGTTGAATCAGATCGAACGGTCGTAAGTCCACAAAAACTTGCATTGCTGCTTCTACAGTCGCTGCCGTCAAATCTGGTTTAGGATTTGTAACGCTCATGATACGATCTTTTTTCGAAGATGCATCATAAAATTTCATCGTCAGCACTTTTGTTAAAGTCTCTTTTTGTTCAGCCATTGAAAGTCCTCCTTTCATATTATTAAGTTAATTACTATTTGTTAATTACTGGAACTACTCGACGTTTGTCCACCCACTCGCCATAGAAACGGCTAGCTGTTGGACGATCGACTAACGTTGCAACTGTTTTTAAAACAGTTTCGACTTCCGCTTCTGTTAGATCGAGACGTAAACGAGGTAAAGCAAATCCTTTTACGACTGATTTCTCTGTTGTCTTATCAAGGTAGTCGTACTTAAAAGATAAAGTTTGAGTATGTGATTCTAAATACATATGTGTCACCCCCTTCCTGTAACAAATATATAATTTTCAAATATCAATGTAAACGTTTTCATTTATTTGAAAATAAGCGCCAAATCGAATCGGTTTATAGCACTAGCAATAATCCACGTGCCGATTGTGAAAATATATAATCCCGTCATTTTGCTCACCTCCATCATTAATTTTATCTAAGTATAATTAATAATCGGACGCTGTGCCGTTTGTCATTTATTTAAACGCAAAAAGCCGCCTATATAGTTATAGACGGCCTCTCGTTGCTCATTGTGAGAGCTCAACCTCACGAATTTGCAAATTATGGATAAATAAATATTACAATAAATGTAAAATTAAAGATATTAACTATTTGAGCGTTTTAGCGATTTATTGACATGACTTTACGCCACTCAATCAAAAACGCTAGAAAAATACATCCTGTAGCTCAACCCTTGACGCCAAACAAGGCCATGTTACCCTATTTAATCCGGACGCCAAGGATTTTTTAAACTTGGTGTGCCGCGTCCGAAACACATGGCCTGAAAACTTTGGAGTCAAGGGGGAGCGATTTAATGTCCAGTTCCAAGGTAACTATTAATTGCTTCATCGTTTGCAAATAATGAAAGAGTTGTTGAGCTTGCTCCCGCATCCACTAATAATCGCTTTTCCCCTACTTTATATGCATAAGCTTTTCTATCGCCGTAATCTAAATCATGTGCTTTATCTCGTTTGAATTGTTTCTTGAAAATCGAAACATCCTTTTTAACAGCATAAGTTGCATGAATGCTTTGTACGTTATTAAACTTTTTTAAATCATAATTTGCATCAATGTAACTAGCTTTATATGTAAAAGATAACTTTTTATTATAAACATGTTCATATAAAGGGGCAGTTCCTCGATTATCGACCTTAACACCTTTTTTTGCTTTCAACGTTGATGTTTTTGTACCAAGAGCTGCAGCTGCATGTTTAAATTTCCCTTTTTTAATTAGGTTTACATCTGCTTTAGTGAATGCCTCAGTTTTCGCTTTTGCTTCTGCGACTGAAGATGTGAATGGTGATACGACTGTGCTGGCACCAAATACAAGGGCCGTTGCTAAAAATAACTTTTTCAAATAAACACTTCCTTTTTAGTTTATAAATAAAATATAGTGTTTTTACGAAAAGATATATATTAATCATTTGTGCAATTAATAATTTTAGGACCCTTTTTTTGAGTAGTTGCACCGCCTCGCCCCCGCCTATCGTGTGGATTCTCTCGTAGCGCATTGATCATCTCACGCTCTCCAGTCTGTCTGATTCCGATGATATTAAGGAAACGATGTTGTAGCGTTCACTCTCGTTCACTTCAACATCGTCTCCATGATTGCCCCCGCTCTTCCACTCTCATCCCCCTCCCCCCGCCACCCTCGACCCGGCATCCCCACACCCTATTAAAGCGGGAGGGGATTTTCGAGGCGTTCTTGGGGGGAGGACATTTTGGACCACACCCGCTCCGCTTTGTGCAGTCCAAATTTAGTCGGTGGCGAGGCTTAGATTGTCCTGGTAGTTAGTTGGCCACTTTCGCAAAGAGCATGCTCAGCTAGGTCCTTGCGGCGCTGCGCACCTCGTCAGGACCCGCTTCACACAAAGATAAAAGCCCTCTCGATGTCGGCGCTGGCGCACCTTTGCAGATCGAGAAGGCTTTAGATATCGCATTCAATAGATATTGCTTATATAGTTAGGGGTTCATTGCGAGTGCCGCCCTGGGAGCTCACGCACCTGCAGGCCGCCCTCGTTCGTAGTTAGCAAGCCCTCTAGATATTCGGCGCTGGCGCACCTTTTCAAAATCTATAAGGCTTGGTTGTGCTACAGCCATATGGTTGTTGGCCAGTGTAGTGTTTGCATCGTATGAGTTTGATTACTTGTCGGATCTACGCGCGGAGTATTGAGACGCTCGTGTTGGTTCACCGGCGCTGGCGCACCTTTTCGTGAACCAAAATACCGCCAACTGTTCCTCGGTGCAGGCACCTTGCAGAATGAAGTTGGCGGTATAGTTTTAGTAGAAAATCACATCATAAGAATGCATAATTGCTTTCTTAGTTCCTACCTGAAGTATTGTGTAAGTATCTGAAATACTTGAAAATTTATAAATACTTACGTAATATTTTCCGGCCTTATAAAAGGATGTTCTATTTTCTTGAACAGAATTTGATAAGCTATAATATTTTAATTCCTTACCTAATTTCTTTTTTATAGAAGAACTAGAAATTAAGTAAGTATAAGAACGTTCGATTAATATTATTTTTGAATTTGGTGTTGGATTAGAAGAATTAAATACGTAATAATCGTCACCTATTGTATCTTCTATAAACGGAGTAACTAAAAGGCCATTATGAGATTTCAAATTCTTTTTTAGTAAACCAATTTTTCCATAAGCATCTGGGAAAGTACCCTTCTTCAAATTTTTTGCAAGTTTACTACTCATAGATTTTTCTTTTGCCTCAGCTTGTAAATTCATATTCAAAAATGCTGAAGTCATGAAAGTCCCACTAATTATTAATATTATTGCTAATAAAATCTTTTTCACAGTAATCCCCTCCCTCTATAAATGTTGATATATCAATGGCTCACGCCATTTTTGAGTGTCAAAAAAATATTTTCCAACACGCATATCTAACTTAATTTTGTATTAATTGATA
>NZ_JBHUOR010000106.1:0-16633 GCF_042686175.1 Kurthia populi
TCTTTTTATTCTATACAAAAACAAAAAAATTACAGATAAAAAGGACTTCGGCATCTTCATTTGCCGAAGTCCTTTCTTTAGCTAGGGTTTTGTCCCAGCCTCTTTACAACGCTATTCTCGTACCCACGCAAGACCAATCGTACCTTCGCCTGCATGAACACCTACTGCTGCTGATAATGGTGTTTTCATAAAATGAATGGCTGGATAGCTCGCTTCAAGCTCACTTTGCCATTTCGTTACTTCTTCATCATTGTTGCAATGAATAATCGCTACGTCTTTTACATCTGACTTCGCAATCGCCGCATCTAATTTTTCCATAACGGCTTTTTTCGCACGCTTTGTCGCACGTACTTTATGGATAACATTGCATACACCCTCATCATCATACGCAATAACTAATTTCATATTTAATAAATTGCTTAAAAACATCGCTGTCCCTGACACACGACCACTCTTATGCAAATTTTCTAAGCTCGCTGGAATAAACGCGAGCTCCGAGCGAGTCACCATCTCCTCAATCAATGACACAATGGCCTCAGGAGATTTACCTGCTGCCGCAAGCTCTATACCATACTCAAGCATACGCTGCATTGGGTACGAGCCAATTTTTGCATTGATTGGATATGTTTTAAATCCAGCCTGCTCAGCAGCCATCGTCGCGCTCGCAAAAGTACCTGATTGCTTCGCTGATGTGTGAACCGCAATCGCACAATCGTAGCCCTCCGCCTTTAATTGTTCGTATAATGCCACATGTTCTCCAAAGCTCGGCTGTGATGTTTTCGGATGCTTTGCTGCTGTACGTAATTTCTCATAAAACTGCTGCTCCGTCATATCAATGGTTTCACGCAAGGCGCCCTCTTCAAAAACAACGTTCAGTGGCAAGACGTGAATGGCGTGGTCTTTAATAAATTGTGCGCTCAAGAAGGCAGCTGTATCTGTAATCCAAGCAATTTTCATTTCAGTAACTCCTCATATTCTCTAGATAACTCCATGATATTTTCTGAAAGCGTTTTCCTATAGTGACAAATGTCATGTCATGTTAGTTGTCTATTTTTACCGTTATTTTTTAGACATTTTTAATTAGTCGATTTGCGATTTCTATTAAATAAAAAAAGCACTATTCCCAAACAACTTCATCGTTTAAAGCAAATTCTAATGCGTTTAAGCAGTATTTCAGTCCATTTCACTCGTCAAGCGACAGCCTATCCGTTTTCTAAAAATTTTCAGCATTATTTGTATGACAAAATTACATAGCAGCAAATGAATGATTAGAAATCGCTCATTCTCTCAAGAAGCGGGTTTTGAATACAACATATTCAAAAATAAGTGCCAACGCACAACTATTGTCTGATGAAACGAGCAGCTTTTATTAATGATTTTGCATAATCCGTCAACAAAAACAGTTATTTTGCGACACGCAAGCAAATAATAACTATTTTTGATTCCCGAAAAAGGGATTTTTATGCTAAACCAGCGGCTCTAAGGGGCCATTTCGAGCAAAAAGCAGCCCCTTTTTTTCACTTCAAAAAGCAAAATTCGCTCGCATAATAAAATTTATTGAAAAAACGACAATCAGACAATTTCGTCCGCTAATCGCCATATCCTTCGTGTGAAAAAGCCCCTTAAAAGTGCAAAAACGGGCAAAAAACACCCGCTAGAGACGCCGTAAAGGATGCTTTTTACTAGCTCTTCAGACAAAATAATTGTAACTATCGCCAAATATATAATAATGATTTGCGATACTAATCCTTAAAAGCAAATGACTAACACAAATACAGGTCATTTCACTTATGCCTTGCACTTATTTAAAAATATGTCGTAGCTAAAACACGCTCCTTGGGGTGATCGGCCATTCGCAATCACTCGATTCAAATTGTTAGCAGTCACTTTAATGGAAACAAAAAAGGACTCCAAAACGGAATCCTTTTACGCTATAACGTTTTTTGTGCAATAAAGACAACATTTTCTGAATGGCTATCTGCGGTACGCCAAGTGAAATCACCGTACACTTCTACATGAAAACCTACTTCCTCTAGTGATGCTTGCCACACATCAATTGGACGAAACCGCAAGTGTAAATCAACGGATTCAATTTCCTGCTCTCCATCAAATACCGCTTCATTAAATGAAAAAATCTCATTTTTATAGCCGCCATATGTTGTATGAACCTCATAGGTTTTGTCATTTACATGCGCGATATCTGGTGAGCTATCACGCATCCACTGCTCCCATATACGCACAGTAGGATTTCGCGTATCAAATACGAAGCGACCACCTGGCTTCAGTGAACGATATGCATCTTCTACGACCTGCTGCCAGGCTTCATCCGTTAAAAATACTTGCGATACATTAGCTGTCATTACGACCAAATCATACGCCGCTGTTTCAAGCGTCGTACTATCGCCCACACGCCATGTGACGTTTTCTGCATGTGGCTTTGTTTGTGCAACAGCCAATGCCTCCTCGTTTGGATCAATGCCAATCACTTTCGAATCTTCTGCAAAGCGTAAAGTCAATCGGCCTGTCCCACAACCAAGGTCAGCCATCGTTTCTGGTTCATAGCGTTTTACAAGTCCACTAAAAAAATCATCATCTTTTGCCCAGCGATTGAGCACATCATATACTAACGGAATCATTTTGTCGCCCCCATTCTTTTCTCCATTATTTTACAATGAAACAATAGTTTATTCCAATAAAAAACGAGCAACCATTTTGTGATGATTGCTCGTTTTTATTAATATAATAAACTGATAAACGTATCAAAATCTTTTGCGACAAATGATAAATTATTGCGTCTCATAAATAATTCCACTGCCTCTAGATCATTATCAAAGTCTTCTAATAAATACTCCTCTGGCACCGCTTCCTCGTGTCGCCAAAAGACAATCTGTGGATGTATATCCTCCTCTGAAGTGTAACAGAAACATATTAAATTACCAAATGGGTCAATCGCAAATGGTACAATCCCTGCCGGAAGGATACGAGGTCCTGCCAGTCTATACATAAAGAGCATGATGCTTTCATTTCCCTTGACTGATAAAAAATTACCAAATACACGTTCATAGCCATTTACCTGGAAGCGATAAAGAGAAAGATTGGAAACATGATGTTTTGAAAATACTACTTTAAACATTTCTGGTAAATGAACAACTAAGTCCTGCTCAATCTCTCTAACTGACGCAATTGGTACTTCGTCATTTGAATCAATAAAGGACACGGTTTCATCAGAATACTGCGGCTCAACAGGCTGTTCTTTATGGCCCCATATAATACGTCCACCGACATGTGGAACTGTATGAAAAGCGGAACTAACGAGCTCCATTTTTCCTGAGACCTCATGATGATGCCACACTAATTCGTGAATTTTCAATTTTCCTTGTTGGATATCCGCTAACTGACGCGCAGTAAAAATATCCTTTGATAGCTCACCTGAATCAAGCGCTTGCTGTAGTTGTTCAACGCAGGCCTGTGCTTGCATTAAATCGGTCGCATGATAGAGCTCTTTTGGTAGATGTGCGCTAAACTTTGTTGCATCGCCTTCAAAATGCGGAAAGCCTAAAAGATTATACGTCACACCTGTTTTTTCTGTCGTATCCTCTGTTTTTTCATGTGCTTGCTCCACGGGTTCTGGCTGTTCATTGATAGATTCCATAGCGTCTACACCTGCTAATACGGGTTGATTTCCTTGTTTCATAAGAACGATAATGCCCGCAATCATCGTAAATAGATTTCCTAAGAAGCCAGAGATTGTAAAATAAACTCCCCATTTTTTAGATAAACCTTCTGTATCTACTTTTTTATAGCCCTTTATCGCAATGATTGTTAAAATCAACGGCACAATAAAAATAAAAATGGTTTTAATACCAAAAAAGAAAAGCTCATAATTCTCCACGGGCTGTGTTGATGCAAAACGCATCGTCAAGCTTGTAATGCTAAGCCCATTGAATAATACAATAAATAAGCCGTAGCCAAGAATGCCCAGAATCAAAAATAGTTTTTCTGCTTTCATGCTGTAACTCCTTATTCATTCATTTATAACACATATACGCTTAAATACATATTTATCATATATAAATTATATATATACAATGTTACACATATATTATTCTGCAATATATAGCATAAAAATCCCTTTTTACTACGTATTAATAGTTCAAAATAGCGTAAAATGAAGAATGAAGTCGAATTTTGTCAGCAAAAAACCCGTGTGTAACTAGTTACATAACATGCATATTAAATGAATATAAAAAACGTCCCATTGACGATGTGACGTTTTACGGACATCATTATCTTTTCAAAACATCCATCACATAACATCGCACCGCAGAAAATTCCTGTGCGTCATAAGAAAAGGCTAATTTTTCCGCCACCTGCGCAGCAACTTCCTCAAATAATGTCATCATGATCTCAAGCGCTTCCTTCGTATGAAGCGGGTCCTGATACGTTGCTATGAGGCGTGACCACCATTCCTTTGATACATAGCGCGCCAAATACTTTTCATTTTTTCCAACACTGCACGAAAAATTCGTATCGATGCCCAATATGACCGCTTCGATGCATTAAAGGCTGTTTCAAAGGAGCGCTATTGCACGCGTTTTATCGAGCTCGACAACCACGGCTATGTATGGAAAGACCGCGTATATCAGCAGCTTCTCAGTGAACTACCCCCTTCTACGCTTACATGGCAGATGTTACGGGCAGATTATGTAGCCAATTTTCCGCGTCACTGCATCGCCTTTCCTCACCTTGAAGATATGCTGTATCATCTCACACAACAGCAAATCGCACTCGGTATTATTACGAACGGCTATCATGATTTTCAGCTAGCGAATATTCAGGCACTCGGTATTGCACATTATTTTGACGTTATCCTCATATCAGAGTCTCAAGGCATTAAAAAGCCGAATCCCGCCATTTTTTTACGCGCGCTTGAAAAGCTACATGTCACGCCTTTAGAAAGTGTTTTTATTGGCGACCATCCGCTAAATGATGTGCAGGCCGCAAAACAGGTAGGTATGAAGGGCATTTTGAAAACAGACGCGCAGCAAAAAACGATAGAAGCGGACGCTGTACTAACGGATTATGCGACCTTGCCATCAATGCTAACGGCGTTGTTTAACTAGCATTGACATGTTTAAATTTTCCAATTAAACTAAGGACAACTTTAAAAAAGGTGGTCTTACTGATGGTGAAATTACGCTAACTCCTCTACAGCATAATGAAAGAGGAGGAAAATCAATGAATTTTATAGTAAAAGAAGATAAAAATATTCCAGTTAACCAGCTAGAAGCCTTATACAGCGATGTTGGCTGGACAGCTTACACACGCGACCTTGACTTATTACAGCAGGCTTGTCGTCAATCACTCGCCATCTTCTCAGCATGGCAAGAAGATAAACTGATTGGCCTTGTACGTGTCATTGGTGATGGCTTAACAATTCTTTACATTCAGGATATTTTAGTGTTAACGAGCCATCAAAACGAAGGCATCGCGACGCATTTATTACAGCTTACGCTTGAAAAATACAACCATGTACGCCAGCATGTATTATTGACAGAAGAAGCGCCAGATGTACGTCATTTTTATGAAAAAAATGGCTTTACATCTTGTGATAAAGGCAAACTAGTTGCCTTTGCTAAAATGAATGCGTAGGCGAAAAAATAGGCATAAAAAAGAAGGCATCATGTGAGCACATGAATGCCTTCTTTTTGTTACGAACCAATAATCTACTAGCGCCAATAAAGTCTCAGAAGCTCATAAGTGACCAATCAGACGACCCACTGTAATAAAAACTAAGCACCATGAAAAGGCACCAATACTCGTATACATTGTATAAACGCTCATTTTCATATTCGATGTGCCGCAAAAATAACTAATAATCTGACGGAAGCCTGGAATAAAGCAACCAATTAAAATCGAGAGATGACCATATTTTGCCATAAATTTCTTGACTCTTTTTTTCGATTTTTCTTTTACTCTAAGCCATTTTGACAACTTTCTTGTAAGGGGCTGCCCCGCCTTTTTGCCAACAACAAAACTAATAAACATTCCCGAAAACGCGCCCGCGAAGCTAATAATCAGTGCATAGCCATAATGAAGTGATCCAAACTTCGTCAAATAGCCAACCGCCAGTAGCAGTATTTCATCTGGCACAGGGATGCCCACAAGACCTAAAATCAAATTAACAAAAACAATCAGATACCCATATTGGGAAATTAACTCATGAACAAGCTCCATGTTCTACCTCCACAAATGCCTGCAACTTTTATATGTCATGACAAGCTACATAAACATTACCTCTATTAATGGTACCACAGCTAGTAGCGTCATACTTACTTCGATGACAATTTTCGCATTTCTTTTCAACGAAATGTGCAAGTGTACACTCACCGCTCCACTCTTTCAGCCTTTTGAATGAACTTTGAAACCTTCATTCCTATGACCGAAGAAAGCATATTAACAGCATGCTATGTTGGTAGTAACAGAAGGCTAAAGGAGGCGCAAGATACATGAAAAAGATGGCATTTGCAATTTTAAAAAACGATTCGACGGATGAAGATGGTGGCTTTGGTATTGGGGTCATTGATTTAAACAATATCACACCAATCATTATCGACTGTGATAAGGACGAGGCTTACATCGATATTGACGCCTTACATGGTCGTAGCCAGATTGAAAAAAAGGTGCGCTTTTCACCAGATAAAGCTCATGCCACCGAAGAATATTATGCGTACTGGATTGTTTGGATGGCAATGGAAGTGAATGACAAAGGTCCTTATTATCATGCGATTACAGCAAGTGAAGTCCGCGTAGCCAAGTCCGAGCACCGCATTAAACTTGGCTACAAATCCTTACCGGAGCAAGTAAATTTTTTAGACCACGCGATGAAAGGCAAAACGATAATTGCGCATATGGATGCCCGTTCCAAGGAATTACTACGCGCTTTCTTGCAGCAAACAAATGCAGACTACTATGCCAATACACCGCATGACGTGCTACATTCTTTAGGAGGTGCGTAACATGGCTTTTGTAATTACGAGTGCTTGTCAAAATGAAAAAGCTGCCACCTGCCTTGCTGCATGCCCGGTTGATTGCATTGTCCTTGCCGGTATGCAGTATGTCATTGACCCAGATGTGTGTATTGACTGCGGCGCCTGCGAAACGGTGTGCCCAGTCGAGGCCATTTATCCACAAGAAGAGCTACCTGCTGATGAGCTTGGCGCCATTGATTTAGCAAGAAATTATTTTAAACCGTAAAAAAGGGTATTAGCTTGTCCATAAGTGCCTCCGATGCGGGAAAATCCAGCGCAATAAAGTCGCTGTGAACACCGTACAGGAAGATGATATTTTGCACTTTCTGACCGCACACAATCAATACTAGATTATTTCCACCCCTTTCTTGCAAAGGGGTTTTTTCATTCCTCAAAAAAAGACCTTCAACAATCAACTGTTGAAGGCCTACTACTCTATTACATGCCACCAAATGGTCCATTTACATATTTAGCGGAAATATAGCCGATTTTCCCTTTGTACACAACTTGATACCATTTTGCATTATCATAGCTTGTTAATGAAATTAATTTGCCGTCTTTATAGCTTCCAATTACTTTATATTTTGTGCTCGGACCTGAACGAATATTTAAATTCGCACCACCTGTTTTTACGTAGCCAAGTGCTACTGCCACAGGAAGTTTTTTCACATAAGCTTTACTTACATAGCGTTTTAAGCCTTTGTAAGATACTTGATACCATTTTGAATTAAAGCTTTTAATAACCGTTACCTTACTATTCTTTTTATATTGCCCAACTACTTTTGCTTTCGTACTTGCACTTGTACGGATATTTAGATGGTCCACCTGCGAATATTTCACCGTCGCTGCCTGTGCTTGTGTTGCAGATGATGGTGCTGCCGCATAGCTTAATCCAAATGCTGAAGTTGTGAGTGCTGTTGCAATTGCCCACTTGCTTAATTTTTTCATGTAATACCCTCCAGAAAGAATTGTTTTGTAATTATTGGAAACTAATTACAGTATTCTGTTTCCCTATCTTTCCTCCTAAAAACCTTTTTTATAATAAAAAATGCTTAGTCAAATAAAAGATGAATAATTTATTAATATTATGATATGTCTTTTAGAATCATTATCACGCGAGTGGTTGTTTCTCGGTGTCCATTACGTGCGAGGTCCCCAAATTTCACCCCCTGCCAAAAACACATCAAGCAATTGGCATTGATTTAGGCATCACCGATTTCGCGATTCTTTCAGATGGGCGTAAAGTGGATAACCAACGCTTTACGGCTAAGATGGAACAAAAGTTAAAACGTGAGCAACGAAACCTTTCACGCCGTTACGAACAAGCGAAAAAAGACAACCGGGTTTTACGAGACTGCATGAACTACCAAAAACAACGCCGTAAAGTGGCGCGTTTGCGTGAAAAAGTGGCGTTTCAGCGAGAGGACTTCTTACACAAGTTGACGACGGCATTCATTCGTCAGTACGATGTCATTTGTATATGACTATTTTAAATGCAGCCATTTGCATTACTTTTATTGTTGGGTACATCCTCCAAACTTGATAAGTGGAGTTGATTGAAATGAATAAAGAGGAATTATTGTTAAAAAACCATATTCGCGCTGCACGAAAAAAGAGAAAAATGTCTCAACGAGAGCTCGCCGAACTAATCGGCGTCTCAAGAAATACAATCAGTTCACTCGAAACGGGGCAATTCAACCCTACCGCAAAATTAGCCTTAATTTTATGCATCGCACTGGAGATGAAATTTGAAGACCTTTTTTATTTCGAATAAATGACATCAAAGGGTGCTCGGTCAATGACCAAGCACCCTTTTTAGAATGCGTTCTATTAATGATGTCTTGTAGCGTCAAATTTTTCATCTAACATCCTCTCCATTTCCCTATGCACAAATCAATTCAAATTCCTGATATAACGGCTCTTCTCCGTCCCACTCATGTAGAAGCTCATCCATTTCCGCTTCATTTAGCATAGCATTCCCTCCTTTTTCTTGATGGATATAGTGGCAACATCGCCTCATATAACGCCTTCGAAAAAGGATGTTGTAATGTGTGAATCGAAGTATTTTCTTCTACAATTTCTCCATCATATAAAACATAAAAGCGGGTCGCCATTTTTTCTACGCTTCGTAAATCATGCGTAATGAATAAATACGATAGCCCACGTTGCTCTTGCAATCGCTTTAGTAACACAAATATTTGTTGACGTATCATCATATCTAAACTGCTTACAGCTTCATCTAAAATGAGTAATTTAGGTTGTCTGCTAAGTGCTCGTGCAATCATCACACGTTGTTGTTGACCACCGCTTAAATCACTTGGATAACATGTTAATAGTTCTGATGAAAGCCCTACTTCTTCTAATAAGGCGCGTACTTTTTCATCAATCTGTTGTTGATGTGCATTACGGAGTGGTTCTGCAATACATTCAAAAATCGTCATTTGCGGATTGAGTGCGGCTTGGGGATTTTGAAAAACTAATTGTATCTCTTGTTGCCATACTGGTTGAAAAGAGGTTGCTTGTTGGCCACAAAAAGATAGCATACCTGCATCTGCCTTTTCTAATCCCACAATTAGCTTCGCTAACGTACTTTTACCAGAACCACTTGGACCAATTAATGCCACACATTCTCCTTGTTCAATAAACAATGAAACTTGCTTCAAAATCATTTTTCGTGGCATTTTCCCCAAAAATTTTTGACGCGGCTGTGCATAACTTTTACAAAGATCATGTGCTTCAAATACGCTCACCCTCTAGCCTCCATCAAACGCTTTGTATAAGGATGTTGTGGTGCATCAAAACAACGCCACACATCATTATATTCAACGATTTTTCCATCTTTCATTACAACAACAGTATCCGCTATTTCCGCAATAACCCCTAAATCATGTGTCACAATAATAATGGCTGTTCCAGCTTCATCTGCTCGATGGCGTAGTAAACGCAAAATTTCTTTCTGATTCAATGTATCTAACGCTGTCGTTGGTTCATCCGCAATTAGGAGTGTCGCATCTAACACAATTTGTAATGCAATCATAACGCGTTGTAGCATTCCACCGGACAACTCAACAGGGTAACGTTTCATTACGTCTTCAGCATTCGATAACTGCACAGATGTTAGTGCTTCTAGAGCTTTTAAATGAGCTTCTTTTTTCGATAAAGGATGGTGGGCACAGAGCGTTTCAATAAAATGTCGACCAATTGTTTGAAGCGGATTAAATGCACTCATCGGATGCTGTGTAATCATTGAGACATCTCGTCCCCTTACGATCTTTTTACCATCATATAAAACATCCCCTTCGCACGTCATAGATGGGGGTAACAAGCCCATTATGCCATTACAAAGTGTCGATTTTCCGCTACCACTTTCACCGATTATTCCTAAAATCATTCCAGCATCAACTGAGAAAGTGGCTTGAGATACAACTGTTTTCTGTCTGGTTTGAATTGTTAAATTCTTGACCTCTAAAACACTCATCTTATATTCCTCCTCATACCATTTCCACTTAAATAAAAGAGCACAACAATACTCATAATTGCAAGACCAGGATATAAGGTCATTTCAGGGTACTGGCGAATATATTGTTTACCTTCATTAACCATCATGCCCCATTCAGGAGTCGGTGCTTGGACACCTAACCCAATAAATGAAAAACTAGATATTTCTAGTAATACCTTCCCCATATCAAGCGCTATAAAGGTCCACAATGTATGCTTAATATTGGGCCATAAGTGACGCTTAAATAACCAAAATCCTTTCGTACCACTAAGCTTTGCTGCTGCTATATAATCTTGTTGTTTAACTGTTAATAACCAACTTCTGAAAATACGTGCATAATATACGGTTTGTGCAAAAGTTATGGCAATTATAATGTTTTTCAAACCTGCTCCAAGCATGCCAACTAATGCAAATGCTAAAACGACATTAGGGAAAGCCAGTAACATATCACAAATACGGATGAACCAACTATCGACCTTTCCACCTTTGCACACAGCTACAGAACTAATTAGTAAAGCCGCACTAACAGATAATCCCATAATTATAACGCCCGTACCTAAACAATAACGAATTCCCATTAACAAGCGAGAAAAAATACAACGTCCTAATTGATCTGTTCCAAGCGGGTATGCTACAGAAGGTGCACTTAATTTTTTCGTAATATCTACATAAAGCGGATCATTTGGAACAAGCCAAGGTGCCAACAAACCGATGATGCTAATACATCCTAATAAAATTAAACTTATTTTTTGAATCATCGAGACACCTCTTTCAAACGTAAACATGGATCTAATGCTTGTTGGGCAATATCCCCAAGCAACGTAAGCACACAATAACAACAAGCAATCATCATTACATACGCTTGGATAACTGGATAATCCCGATTGATAACAGATTCAATTAGGTAGCGTCCTAGACCTGGCCAACTAAAGACTTGCTCAACTACAATAGCTCCACCAATTAAACTTCCAAATGTTACAACTAGAAGCGGCAATAAACGAAGTAATAAATGTTGCGCATAATATTTTATAAGCGTTCTGTTCTTCACTCCTCGCACACGTGCATAATGCATAAACGAAGTTTGTTGTAGCTCTACTATTGTTTGTTGAATCAATTGACTAAATAATCCTATCGTTGGAATTGCTAATGTTAACGCTGGCAAAAAAAGATGTTGCCATGTGCCCATGCCATGAGATGGAAATAATCCCCACTTCAAAGAGCCTACATAAATAAATAAAAAGCCTAGCCAAAATACCGGTACGGATACACAACAGAGTGCAAAAAATTGCCCTACAATTTTAAGTAAACGCGATTTCGTCAGCACATTCATAACGCCAAGTGGAATGCTAATTAATACCGTTAATAAAAAAGATACGCATGCTAATAGAGCTGTCGCTGGAAGTTTTGCAAAAAGGTCTGTTGCAACAGCTTGTTTACTTACAAATGACGTACCAAAATCAAGTTGTATGACACCTCGTATCCACGTCACATATTGAATGATTAGTGGTTGATCTGTTCCTAATCGCGTACGCATAGCGTCTAATGATTCTTCAGTTGGCGCTGTGTGAGCCATACGTAGCATAACTTCTGCTGGTTCTACCGGAACAAGTCGAATCAATAAGAAGGTCAATATAGACACACAAAATAATGTTAATGGTATGTTACATAATCGTTTAAACAAGTAATACCTCATGATGATCTCCCCGTTTATAAAAAACAAAATCCGCGAATTATCACGGATTTTGCACTCATTATTTCAATTTCATTTGTTGATAAGGTAAATCATATTCTGATGAACTTGGCTTAAAGTTTTTCATCGTCGGTTGTGTAATGACCAAATTTGTTTCATATGATAGCGGGAAGAATAGTGCTTCCTTATTAAGCTCTGTTAAGACATCTTTATACAATGTAGCGCGTTGTTTTTCATTCGTTGTTGTTAAAATTTGTTGCATTTTTTTATCCAATATTTTATGATCTTTTAATCCTAATTTTGCTTCATATACTGCATTTGCATTAGGTGTCGATGATTCATTCATAAAACTATGTGGATCTGTCGGTGGTCCATTTGTACGCCAAAAATTAATATCTGTCTCATCATTCATTAATTTTTCAAGTCCGACCATGACATCTGCGCCCTGCAGCGTCAACTCTATACCTACTTTAGCCAATTCCCCCTGCATTAATTCAGCCATTGGTTTTTGTACAGCATCTGTTGCAATATACATCAATTCTAATTGAAGCTTTTGTCCATTTTTCTCACGAATTGTCGCACCCTTTGGTAGTTTCCAACCCGCTTCATCTAATAATTTTTTTGCTTTTTCTACATCATAAGAAATGGTTTCTAGGTCGAAATCCGCATATGGAATATTGTTCCAGAAAATTTTATCTGCCACCATTTCTGTTCCATTTGTAATACTGTCAACCATTTGCATTTTATTTATCGCATATTGAAAAGCTTGTCGAACCGAACGTTCTTTTAATGGACCTGATTGTGTATTAAATAATAACGCACGCGTTGACATCGGCTCAGAAATTTCCGTATGGTATCCTTGCGCTTTTAAATACTCATAGTTATCTAAACTAATAACGCCTCGTCCGTAAATCATATCTAATTCGTTATTTTCAAATGCTAATGCAATTGATTCTGCATCTGGTATAACGTTTATTTTAATTTCTTTAACAGGTGGTTTTTCACCCCAGTAATAGTCATTACGTTCAAAAATAGCATATTCGTCTTTTTTATATGTTTTTAATACCCACGGCCCTGTCCCTATAGGGCTTTTTATCGCTTTTGCTGTGTCATCACCAGCTGGGAAGCCTTCATCTCCTAAAAATCGAAATGGTCGAACAAATGCTAATTCATTTAATACAGGATAATAGGCTTCGTCCAATAGTAATTTCACTGTATAGTCGTCGATTTTTTTGAAATCTTTAATGTGGCGAACTAATCCCATCCATGAATGATCATCTTTATGTTTCATAATAGCATTCACATTTCGAATAACATTATCTGCATTAAATGTAGAGCCATCCGAAAATTTTACATCCTCACGTAAATAGAATGTATATTGTTTACCATCTTCTGATATAGCCCATTTTTTCGCAAGCATTGGTGCAATTGTACCGTCGTCATTATACGAAACAAGCGAATCATAAACCATTGCTTGTGCAGTCATTTGATTTGGTAAATAAGCATGTGGATTTAAAGGTCCTACATCAAGTGGCCATCCATATGTTAGTGTATTCTGCTGACTCGTTGCTTTTGTATTTTCATCTTTTGAACTAGATGTCGTGTTAGTTGAACATCCTGCTATAAGCCCTACTACGAATAATAGTGCTATCCATTGCCATCTATTTTTCATGTCAATCCCCTTATCATTTTTTCGCTCTAACATTATTATGAAATAAAAAACCACCCCCTGAAGTAGGGGATGGTTTTAATATGTAGTCTGTCATAAGGACAAAATTAGCATGCCATCCATCTCCCTATCTTTCGTAGTTCTGCAATGAATCTTTGTAACAAGCAGGCATTCTGGCTTATGATGAAAACATCACTTACAGTTGCGAGACAGCATAGGAATTACACCTATTTTCCTTTTAACCTTCCACGTCATTTAAATGAGAGAAGAACTTGAAACAGTCTGTATGAAATTCCCATTACTATAGCACACTATAAAATCTATCGTCAACGGCTTTTAAATAGTTCCTTTATTTCTGTAATAACTTACTAGAAGAACGCAAAAAGGAAGTAGAAAAAACATGTCTACTTCCTTTTTGTACATTTTTATTTAACTACGTCCTACTAACTCACGGCGTACAATTTCATAAGCCTGCATAATCAATTGCTGCTCTTGTGGATGGTCGTCAACTAATTCCGCTTGCATATCCTGCATTGTAGAATATACACCTGCTACCTGGTTGTTTAAAATCATTGTCCAAAATTGATCTACATACGTGTTTTCATTCATTTGTAAAACTCCTCATTTTTTATTTAACATAAGCCAAACAAAAAACGCTATTTCAATAAAGAAATAGCGCTGGATTTTTATGCATAGTCAAATAAGTGGCCTATCTTACACCACGATACTTTCGCACAAAACACCGCCTATTTCCACGTAGGCATTTGGTGTGTACTAGATACTGGCAGGTCTCCTGACTTCTCATCCACATCTTCTATGCCTTCCCAGTTTCCCAGTGGCTTATCATAAAAGACTCCGAATCACAGTTGCGGGACAGTGGCGGATTTTCACCGCGCTTCCCTTTTAAGCATGCTCTCACACGCACCAGCTCATACACGTTATGTTATTACCTCTATTGTATCGTATTTTATTTATTCAGTATATGGTAAAATACTTTTTTTCGAGCTACATGACAGCACAATATTCGTCGATGGCTTAGCATATGCCATCGAAGCATCAATAAATTGCTCCAATGTTTCAACAGAGGGCGAACTGCATGACAACATCATCTAACGGCTCACGCTTACTTCAACGCTTTACGTGGGCTACCAATATCTACAATGCCATTGAATCGATTTACTATCTGCTTACATATGACTTCTTTTATGCATGTATCTGGGCTATCTCTTTCGGCCTAACTACATGGTGTTTGGAATCAAATGAAGAGCTTGTAGAGTCGCAAAAAGAACAAAGTAAATGGTTTGAACAAAGACTTCAATAATTCTAGTACTGCTAACATCTGCCTAAAGTTAATTACAGTATTGAACAAACAAGCTCCATTCTTTATTGAATAGGGATTTACTAATGACTATTAAAAATGAAATGATTCTAAAAGAACTGAAACGATGCGATGATGCAAGTACCGGTATACGTTGCAAGAGATGTCAACAAACGCTTGCACGACTGGTTTGAAGCTGGTGGCCTAGAGAATTCACATTATGTGCGCACACAAATCAACTTCTTAAAGATGATTGGCGCAGCCAAAGAGCTTTGCGTTTAGGCTGTGTCGCATGAACTTGAATTCCCAGATAAATTTTTCGACTATGTATATTCGCAATCTTTGCGTATAGCACATACGGTATTGGAAACGTTAGAAGTTAATGAAGCGGACACTAAATTTTCCTGCTTCGTAAGGTTGTACAACGTCCCCACAGAATACTTCAATAGACTATCTAAAAAATTCAAGAGGAATACGGCGGGCTGCGTATTTCGAATGATTGAGGATTCACTTCTTTATATCTTAGAGAAGTATGGATTATCCCTCTCTATTAAAAGAATGGATTGGTCCGTATTTCCAGAACAAGCAGTCGAAGAAGATCTTAGCATCTATATAGATTTCTACACTTACAAAATATAACTACAGTTAATCTTAGGAGGATTTTTATTATGTTAATGGTAAACACTAAAGGTATCACAGGTTGGTCAGCAATAACATTTAGCGCAATTGATTCTTTAGAATAAATTTCAGTAGGGGACGTTGTAAGCTTTTCGCAAGCTACACTCGATGGCAAATCGGTGCGCGAATTTCCAGTTAAAGTAATTGACGACCAAACACAAACTATCACATTCGAGCCAACAGCAAGTGTTGTTCTGCCAGCTCGTTTTGCATAGGAGGGCTCACCATGAAAGCTGAAAAAGCCATTGCACACTAGCTTGAAGGGAAATTATCCGTTCCATCAGATACGATCACGATTCAAGGAGGGACGCTTTTTTCATATGCAACAGCAATTGCTCAACGAACAGGAGATAACGAATACATCATCAACACAACAAAGTATAGAGGGGAAACATTAGAAGCGTAGGCGGCTCTTCGGGTTCAAGTAAAAGAGATCCGAGCAACTGTAACTTGCGTATCAAATGTGCCAGTTGGGAAAAGTTCTCTATTGCCATTCATCAAAATGCAAAGAGGTGCTGTTTAAATAATCAAAAGCATGTTGTGTTGGAAACAAAAATACATACGATTTTCTCCAAATTGAAAATCAAAGGATAATCTTTTGAAACTACCAAGGGATTAGAGAAGCGAACTAATAAAAAATCAAGAAAAAAGAGGCTGGGACATAAGTGAAAATTCCAGCCTTTAATAGAGAAGGTGATGTCGAATTTGACATCACCTTCTCTATTTTTATGTATAAATTGGGAATTAC
>NZ_JBHUOR010000107.1:0-17261 GCF_042686175.1 Kurthia populi
CACTTTCATTGATCAACAATCGACCAAGAAAGTGCCTCAACTGGAATACCACACAGGATGCATTTGAATGTGAAGTGGTGCAGTTAATTTGACAATCTATCTGTTTAAAAAAATCAGGTTTTCTAAAATTTATGATTCTTTTTGTTGAAAAAATATGTATTTTTATGATTTTCTTTGTAAAAATTTTATATTAAATTTAAAAAATATTTTTAAAAAGAATATTTAGTCTTATAATAAGACATGGAAGTATTAAGGATTCCTTAATACTATTATATAGAGATAGAGGTTGAGAAGAATTATGAATAAGTCATTATACCGTGCATCAACAGCTGTACTGGCATTAACAGCTATTACAAATAGCTTAGGTGGCATCATGAATGCTTCAGCAGCAGAAACACAAGCAGTTGAACAAACTCAAGCAACAGATGCTAACACAACAACTCCTGTAATCACAGAACAAGTTCAAACAGAAACACCAGCAGTAGAGGCACCAGTTGAAGAAACAACTGAAGAAACAACTGAAAAAGCAACTGAAGAAGCAACAACTCCTGCAAAAGAACAACCAGTAGTAGAAACACCAGCAAAAGAAGCGCCACAAGCTGAAGTGAAAACACAAGAAACAACTCCTGCAGCACAAGCGCCAGCAGTAGAGACTGAAACGCCAGTTGAGGCTCCAGCTAAAGAAAATTCAACTCCTGCAACAACTGAAAAAGTACAAACAAATGTACAAAAAGCCGTCGTTAAAACACAAGCAGTAGCACAAACAAAAGCAGTTGCTGAAAAAGTTCCTGCGGCAGGTGACGTGAAACAAGATATTCAAGATAAAGTAAAAACAAACCCAGATGAAAACTTACTAGGTACTGCACAAAGCTTCCATATCTTTGCCAATGAAGCAAATTTAGCAACACATACAAATGGTAATGTTGCAATTGGGAAATTAACAGGTGCAAATGCAAACTTTGGTACAAATATTAAAGATGAAGCAGAATATCAAAATAAAATTGGGGATATTTCGTATATCCAATCAGTTGCAAACGGTGTTACGTTAAACAGTTCATCAGGTGTAGCGAATCGTGATACATTATTAGTAGTAGGTAAAGATTTTGCTGTCGCTACAACAGATAATGGCAATGCGTACACATTAGATGGAAAAAAACTAGATGCAATTAAAAATATTGAGCAAGATTCAGCTGATACAACATACATTAATTTTGATAAAGAATTCTCACAATTACGTGCGACTTCAGAAAAATTATCGAATGGTGCAACAAAAACAGCTGTAGTTGAAAAATCAGGCTCTAATTATACATTAGATATTTCAAAATACGAAAAAGAAAACGGTCAAATTATTTTAAACCTAGATGCTACTGATTTAATTGATAGCTCTGGTACATTTACATTAACAAATATTCCAAAAGATGCTAGCGTAATCATCAACGTTAAAGCAGATAATGCTGCACAAAAATTAGAAGTTCAAAAACAAATTTTCTTAGAATATGCAGATGGCGAAAAACGTTCAAATAAAGAAACTGAAAACTTCACAGATTCAACTGTTCTTTGGAATTTCGAACAATTTGCAGGTTTAATTGAATTAAAAAATACATGGCAAGGTACAATTTTAGCAACTGATGCTTCTTTACACGGCACATCAAATATCGATGGTTCAATCATCGTTAATAAATTCTTAGGTGCTGGTGAAACACACCGTTGGGATTTCCAAGGTAAAAAAGTGACAGAGGATGAACCAGGTTCAGATTCAGATTCAGAATCAACAAGCGAAGATTCTGAATCAGACTCATCATCAGAATCAACAAGCGAAGACTCTGAATCAGATTCAGCATCAGAATCAACAAGCGAAGACTCTGAATCAGATTCAGCATCAGAATCAACAAGCGAAGACTCTGAATCAGACTCATCATCAGAATCAACAAGCGAAGACTCTGAATCAGACTCATCATCAGAATCAACAAGCGAAGACACTGAATCAGACTCAGCATCACCAACAGATGATTCAGAATCAGATTCAGAAAACGAATCTACAACAGATAGCTCTGATTCAGATTCAACTTCTGGTACAACAACATCTACAGGTGACGAAGATACAACGCCAGATAATGAAACAACAAGTGATAGCGATTCTAACAACGCTACAACTACAGGTACACAAAATGCTACTGTTACTGCACAACAAGGTACAGAACAAGGCAATGGTACTGGTTTACCTCAAACAGGTGAAGGCACTGCAGCAGCGGCTGGTCTTGGTTTAGGTGCATTATTTGTAGGTGCAATGGCACTAATCGCAGGTCGTCGTAAAAAGAACTAATCCAATTAATATAAAATAAAAAAGCGGCTAGGACAATGAGACATGTCCGGCCGACAAAAGATAAGTATAAGAAAAGCAGGAGTCGCTTCGGGGCGATTCCTGCTTTTTGTTGTGAACCTATTATGAAATTGAAATAGATTTCCCAGTCTTTTTGAGTTATTGCATAATAATTGCCGGATTGAAATAAAGAATGACAATTGCTGCGAGTCCATAAAAAACTAAAAAGAAAATATTAATTAAATGTTCACGGGATTCACGAATATATTTATATTGCATAATAATATCAAACAAATACTGAACGAATAAAACAATTAAGAATAACCATAAAATATGGTATTCGGTCGCAAAGCTAATAACGACAATTGCGAGTAATGCGAACATCAAAATGTTTTTTCCAATTCTATGTACTTGGTTGACAGGTGCAATCGATAAAATACTTTTTGGTACTTTAAATTGCTTTCGCACAGCGATTTCTAAAATATACGATGCAATTAATAAAATCAAAATCGTAAAAATGAAATTCAACGTCTCCACCTCTTTCACATAGTGCTATTATAAGTGACAATGAAAAGAGGCGTCCATAAAGAAGTATAGGTCATGCTAAAAACGCCAAAAATCTAGCTTTTTCGACGATGTATCTACTTTTACTGTGCCGCCAATTGGGAACGTGAACATAGACTGTGTATGCCCAAAGTCCACATTATAAAGAACAGGGATGTCTTTTACGCATGGAATTTTCGTTAAAATGAATTCGATGTCCTCGTCCGTCATTTGAGAAGCGCGTTGGAATCGCCCAATAACGAGTGCTTGTACATTATGAATGCTTTGTAAAAGCGAGGTTAAATCTCGCGCAAAAATCTGTGGGCGTGTTTCGTAATCATCTTCAATAAAGAGTATTTTTTTATCAAAGCCACTTGGCATATAAGGTGTGCCTTGTAATAAATTTAAAGTGCTTAAATTACCACCGAATATTTGTCCGCAAGCCTCACCTTCATTAAATACTTTCCAGTTTGTTTGTTCGAAACGGCGATTTTCCTGATCGAGATACCATTCATCATCACTCCAATAAGAGGAAGCTGTGACACTGTAGGAATCACTTGAAGTCAGACATTTCAGAAAATTCTGCTCGTGATATGAGCGACCTTTTTCCATTTGGAATGTCGAGAAATGTGGACCAGAGTATGTAATGAACTCGGATTTCGTTGTGATTGCAGTTGCAAGAGCGGTAATGTCACTAAAGCCACAAAGAATTTTCGGGTTTTTCTTTATCAGTGTATAATCAAGATATGGTAAGATTTCATTGCTACTAAAGCCACCAATAGCTGTTAAAATCGCCTTCACGTTGGGATCACTAAAGGCTGCATGGATATCATCGACACGACTTTCAATAGAAGAGGAACTGAAAAGGTCGGATTCATAAATATGCTGACCAAATGTGACGACAAAGCCCATTTCCTCTAATCGCGCTTTTGCTTTGTCCACACCGGTGTCCCCTAAAATTTTAGCGCTGGTGCTTGGTGCAATGATACGAATTTCATCACCTTGTTGTAATTTTGATGGAACAATCATGGAAACGCCCCCTGTATAAAGTTTTTGTAAATAGTATTAGTATATAGGTAAATGAAAAGGAGTACAATCACAAGATGGATTTATTAGGCTGGATTTTATTTTTTATTTTAGCAGTGCTTATTATGGTTGTCGTAACAAAATTTGTTACGAAGAAATTTAATATTCCAACACAACCTGCAGGAAAATACGTTCACGTTAATATGTGGCAAAAACAATTAGAGCGCATGTTTTATATTGTCTTTTTAATTGTGTTAATGATTGAAATGTTTATCGTGCAAAATACACGTCCGTTTTCAATCTATGCATTTCTAGTATTATTTGTTGGCTCACGTATGTTTTTTGAATACCGTTATCGAAAAGAAAATAAACAATATATTATTTACGGTGTGACATTTGTGTATATGTTAGTGTTCTTTGTTATTATTGATCGTATCGGATAAGAAAAAGAGACTGAGACAAAACACGGCATTTTCATTTTTTAGCGTTCGCAACGAAAAACCGGAATCGCGCCACAGCGCGATTCCGGTTTTTCTTATGCTCATAGGAGCAGTTGTTTTTACATGTATGTCCAGCCGCTTTTTTATAGGCTTATTTTGATAAATCAATCGTGAAAATACCAAAACCTTTAGCATCTGTTTTGCCTGTATAACTATATGGGCTATTTTCTTCTAAATAATTAGCACCCGCTGGAGAAGATGTGAAAGTCACATTTGGCTTGCCAGCAATTTTAGCTAATGACCAGTTGTTATCAGCTGTTGGAACGATTTCTTTTTGCTCTGAAATATAATCCATTAATACTTGGCGGTTTTCATCTTGACTATCGACTACGACAGGGCTTGTTTTCACGCCTGCAAAATTCCCGCCGCCTGTTGCGCGGTAGTTATTTGTAATGACGATAAACTGTTGGTTCTCATCAATTGGTTTACCATTGTATGATAGATTTTTAACACGGTTTGCTGTTGGGTTAATTAAAAGGCCATCTGGATCATATTTTGATGGCTGTGTCACATCAATTTCATATGTTACACCATCAATAACATCAAAGTTATATGGTCTAAAGTCGCTATTGATAAGTGCTTGCTCAGTTGTTTTATTCGGGTCGATTTGATTGAATTGACCAGCAGAGCGCTCTAACCATTCTTTTACTGTTGCGCCAGACACTTGTACGGCTTTTAACGTATTATCGTATAAGTATAAATCAGCGGCACTACGGATTGTTAATTCGCCTTCTTTAATTTCTGTATATTCTTGTGGGCCATTACGTCCTGCTTTAAATGGTGCGCCGGCTGATAAAATCGGTAGGTCTTTTAATTTCGGATCATTTGCGACGATTTTTTCAACATACCATTTTTGTGCGTTTGTTACGACTTGAATAGATGGATCATCTTTCACAAGCGCAAAGAAGCTATGGATATCATCGGTTGTTGTGCCGATTGATGTATTGACGTACTCTACTGTTTTTTCATGACTTGTTTTTAAAATTGAAGATACGGTTTTGGCCACGCGTGTGCTCTTCGCATTACGTGTGTGTGATTTTGATGATACGACTTTCCATTTATTCGTTTTTGATTTTGTTAATTTTAAATCGATAATGCCAAGCTCTGCACCACCGTATCCCGCTTGTACAGCCGCAACGCCATTAATTGTTCCTTTTTTATTGTTAACGCCAGGCAGTAGCTTGCCATCTTTATCCTTAAATGATGAGCTAAGTGATGCTTCGTCTTTTGCTGGGAACACTTGGTGTGTATGTGAGAATGTCACAGCATCAATATCTTTTACTTTTGTTAAGGCATAGATAACGTCCTCGTTATTTGTCACATCTGCATTAAAGCCTGAGTGTGCCATCGCAATGACCACATCCGCCCCTTTTTTCTTCATTTCAGGGACGTATTTTTTCGCTGTCGCAACGATGTCCTTCGCTTTGACTTTGCCTGTCAAATTCGTTTGATCCCAGTTCATAATTTGTGGTGCTACAAAGCCGATATAGCCGACTTTAATGACATGTGATTTCCCTTTTGAATCTTTTACTTTTTTCTTAACAATAGAATACGGTGTAAATTTATTTTTATCATTTTTATCGTTTTTGTCATGGTCATCGACATAGACATTGGCATTGACGCGTTTGAAGTTCCCGTCATTATACACTTCTTTTAAATAGCCAAGACCGTAGTTGAATTCGTGGTTACCATAAGTAGCCGCATCATAGCGCATCGCATTCATTGCGGCAATGCTAGGATGTACTTCACCCTTTTTAATACGTTCTACTTTAGCAAAAAATGTACCGAGTGGAGTACCTTGAATCGTATCACCATTATCTACAAGCACATTGTTTTTATTTTCTTTACGTGCTTCATGTACAAGGGTAGCAGTTTTAACAAGACCCACTGTATCTGTTTCAGCATTTTTATAGTAATCATAATTCATTAAATTAGTATGCACGTCTGTTGTTTCCATAATGCGAAAGTCCACGTTCGCCGTTGTTGTTTTTGCATCTGCTAATGTAGGCACAACTAAGCTCATACTCATTACTGCTGCGAGTGCTATTACACTTTTCTTTTGTCGATGATTTCCCATACATAAAACCTACCTTTAAAATAGTTGTAAAATTCAGTTCCTTCTTGTAATATAGCGTAGTTAAGACTAAAAGAATATAGTTTTATTGTAATTAAGGTCTTTTTTGACAATTTTATTATTAAAGTGGAAATGATGTGGGGCAGTGCGGATAAAATTAGTATTTCTTGTTAGTAGTCTGTTGATTATGATGACGCCAATGATGACAAGGAGTGAAGCGATGATTGCAAAAAACATTCCAAAATCAACGTGGATTTGGGATGTCAGCTTATTAAATGACATCGATATGGAAATGCTTGAAGTGCAGCATGTTACAAAAGTATATGTACAAGTTGACACTGAGCTACCAATAGAAGAATACATCCTATTTAGTGAAAGAGCACAGCAACATCATATAGCAGTCTACGCATTAGATGGCGCAAGTACATGGGCACAAACGCCATCGCAAGCACAGTATACAAAGAAATGGATTGCGCAAGTCCAACAACAGTATCAACTCTTCAAGGGTGTGCATCTTGATATAGAGCCGTATACGTTGAAAACATACGAACAGCAACAACAAAGCTTATTTGAAAATTATTTTGCAATCTTAAAATCCTATCGTGCGATGACGAATGAGCAGGGATTATCGCTAGAGGCAGATATTCCATTTTGGTATGATGAAGTATGGTATGACAATCGATACGGTAAAGGTCTTGTGTCACAGTTTGTGATTCGTCAAACAGATGAAGTCGCGGTCATGGCCTACCGTGATACAGCCGCCGCGATTTTAGAAATTACGAAAAGTGAACGTGCGTATGCAGCGAAGAAAGAGAAATCGCTAACCATCGCGGTGGAAACACATCCATCAGAGGAAGGTGATTACATTAGCTTTGCGAATAAAACGCCAGCGTATTTTGAACAACAATTAGAAAACGTTTATGCACAAGCACAGTTGCCAATTGGCGTGCATCATCTCACCTCTTGGCAAGCATTATACAAATAGGAAGAGACAAGGTGGAACTATTCGGTTTGGTTATCGAAGTGCAAAAAAGGAATCGCGCTAATCTGCGTGCGGTTCTTTTTTTGTATGGTCCTAATCTCTACGGGAGAAGTGTTTGTTTGAAGATTTCGGTTGGAATACCATCGACAATTCCTGCTTCTACTGACACAAAGCCAGCTCGCGTTAAAATTTTACGCGACGCATCGTTTTCAGGGTCAATCATTGCCATGACGGTTGGGATAGTGGTTTTGCGAGCGAGTGCGACTAATGTGTTAGCAATTTGCTGACCATAGCCTTTTTTAAAGAACTGTGGAAATAGCATATAGCCGATTTCTGCCTCGTTGTTGACTTCATCGAGTATCACCATGCCAAAGCCAATATACGTATGATCAATAAAGATTTTATAACTACCGAAAATAGCATGTGCATCATTTTGGCGAATACTTTTCGCAAAGCGGGCTTGTGCATCATCTTTAGACAGTGCTTCACCTGTAATGTACTTCATAACCGCTTCGTCACGAACAAGCGCATAATAGTCGTCAAAATCCTGTGCTGTATATTTTTCTAAATGCAATGGAATCATCCTTTCACGTAGTAACTAATGAGATTCACGCGATATTATCTTGAATTGGTTTATTGTTCTAGAAAATGAAACCGCCTTCAAGTACAATGCTTATAATATAGTCAAAGGTAGGGTAAGGCAATGATTAAATTCGTAACACCAAAGCCCTTTTTTATGAAGGGGATGAACGTGCAGTATTATTACTGCATTCATTTACAAGTACAACGAGTGATATGAAACGATTAGCAAACTATTTAAATAGCCGGGGGTATACTTGCCATGTACCATTATATCGCGGTCATGGTGAGGCACCCGACCAGTTTTTAAAAACGACTTTACGACAGTGGTGGGAAGATGCGGAAGCGGGCTTTCATTATTTACAGGCGCGTGGGTATCAAAATATTGCGGTTATTGGTGTATCGATGGGGGCCTATTTACATTAAAGCTCGCGCAACAAGAAACTGTAAAAGGGATTGTCACAATGTCTGTACCCAATCACGATGCGGCTGCCTTTTTACCACAGCGTTTTTACAATTATGTGACGCGTTATTTGGCGCTTGAAGGGTTATCGGCAGTGGAGATTGAAGCACATGCGGCTCCTTTAAATGCACAAGCACAGGCAATTTTAACGACGCTTGTTACATTAATTGATGAGGTGCATTCAAATGTGGATAAAATAGTCATACCCGCAAGGTTATTGTATGGTGGACAAGATCGCCCATTGTATAAAGCGAGTGCGGAGTTGCTTTTAGATCATTTAACGAGTGAAGATAAGCGCGTAATCGGCTATTCACATGCAGGCCATTTAATGACGGTCGGAGAAGATGCAGCACAATTGAACGAGGATATTTTCAATTTTTTAGAAACCCTAGATTGGTAAAGAGAAATAGTATTGTTAGCAAAGGAAACGATAAGAAAACAAGGAATCGTGCAAAAGCGCGATTCCTTGTTTCTGTTATCAACATCTATTGCGACGAGGTTAAGTTCCGTCATTAGTTATAAATTTCGCCACCAGCGCAGTTAATAATCGAACCGGTTAAAAGCTTGCCATTTTCCATCGCAAAAACCATTGATTCTGCAACCTCTTCAGCTGTTGCTGCGATATTTTTTCCTGTTGAGGCATGAATTGCTGCGCCCACTGTCGCATCAAGTGTTACAGTCGCATTTTGTGCAATCGTTGTTTGCATCGTATTTGGTGCGACACCAACAGCATAAATATGTTGGTCCTGATAATCTTGTCCAATCGATTTTGTAAAGGCAGCTAATGCGTGTTTTGAAGCAGAATAGATACCATTATAAGCAGTTGGTTTAAAGGAATTGGATGACACCGTATTAATAATTGTACCACCACCATGTTCAAGCATAACGGGGATAACATACTTAATACCCAAAAATGGTCCCTTTAAATTAATATCCATAATGCGATTATATTCTTCCACTGGATACTCATGTAAAAGACGGAATGGAATCATAATCCCGGCATTATTAAAGAAATAGTCAATTGTCCCAAATAGCTCCACTGCACGTGCCACATAGCGTTTTACATCGTCCTCATTGGACACATCTGCTTGAACGAAATGTACTTCTGAACCCATTGCTTTGGCATCAGCTGTCGTTTGTAACCCATCTTTTTCATTAAAGTCGACTAACACTAAATGATATCCTTTTGTGGCAAGTTTTAAGGCCGTTGCGCGACCTAAACCGGTAGCGGCGCCCGTAATTATTGCAACTTTTGTCATCGCTATTCATCCTTTATCTACTAAAATGTGTATGGCCCTGGTCGTCGAATTAGGACCTCTTGCTAGTTAAATTTAATTTACCATTAAACAATATGGTTGACAACTATTAACAAATTCCATGCATAATACGGCATAACTAAATGAAAATCGTTATCAAGTAATGCTTACGTCGATTGTAAAAGAATAGTATAGTATTAAATGGAAGAAAGGGAGGTTTTTATGGGATTTGTATTTCGTTATTTAGCACCATATAAAGTCGCCGCAATTTTAGCGCCATTATTTATGGTGTTTGAAGTGACGATGGATTTAATTCAACCGACCATTATGCAGCATATTATTGATGATGGGATTGCTACGCAAAACCATGGGTATGTCTTAAAAATGTTCTTATTTATGATTTTGGCTGCGGTTGGCGGCTTAATTGGTGGCATCGGATGCTCTATTTTTGCGTCGCGTGCCGCTGTTAATTTTGCGACAGATTTACGGGCGGCTGTTTTTGCGGCTACGATGTTTTTCTCATCTAAAAATAAGCAAGACATCGGTGTCGGGACGCTTATTACGAATGTCACAAGCGATGTCGAAACATTGCAAAAAGCGGTTTTGATGACTTTAAAAGTATTTGTTCGTGGTCCACTATTATTTATTGGTGCAGTGGTCATTGTTTTTATTACTGCGCGTGAATTATTTTCATTATTACTAATTATTGTACCAATTCTTCTTATCCTCATTGTGGTATTTACAATGCTTTCAAGCAAGGTGTTTGGACGAGTTCAAAAGCAAATGGACCGTGTAAATACGTTTATGCAAGAAAATTTAGCTGGCGTACGTGTTGTCAAAGCTTTTAATCGTAGTAAACATCAAACAACGCAATTTACAGCGATTAATGATGACCTAGCAGCACGCTCGATTCATGCTGAAAAAGTTGTTGGCGTTTTATCACCACTGAGTATGTTTATTATCAATCTTGGCATGATGGTCGCACTATGGATGGGCGTCATTAAAGTTGAAAATGACACATTAGAAGTAGGGGTTATTTTAGCGTTTATCAATTATTTAACAATTATTATGAACGGTATTATGTCATCAAGTAATGTCCTAATTCAAATCGCACGTGCAGTGCCAAGTGCCAAACGTTTACAGCGTGTATTGAATACACGAACAACAATTGAGTCACCTACGGATGCGATTGTGGCACCGATTCAAGGTAAGATTGAATTTGATGATGTATCGTTTTATTACTATAACAAGGATGAATATGTCTTAAAAGATATTTCATTTACACTGAATCCACATGAAACACTTGGCATTATTGGTATGACAGGAAGCGGCAAAACGTCTCTTGTACGATTAATTCCACGTCTGTATGAAGCACAAAAGGGACGTGTGTTAATCGATAATCGGCCAATTGAACAGTATGATTTACAAACATTACGACAGGCGATAGGCTTTGCCCCGCAGCAGGCCATTTTACTCTCAGGCACAATTGAAGAGCAACTACGCTTTGGACGTGAGGATGCGACAGAGGGCGAGCTAGCGAATGCACTCGAAGCATCGGTAGCTTCTGAATTTGTGTCTCGATTTGATGATGGGCTACAGCATCCAGTAGCACAAGGTGGGCGCAATCTATCTGGTGGGCAGCGTCAACGTCTGGCGATGGCCCGGGCATTTATCCGACAGCCAGCGATTTTAATTTTAGATGATACAACATCGGCAGTCGATGCGGTATCAGAGAAAAAAATTCAACAAAGCATTGCACGTGATTTTGAGGCAGCAACGAAAATTATTGTGGCGTCAAAAATTTCATCAATTCGTCATGCGGATAAAATTCTTGTGTTAGAAAATGGTGAAATGGCTGGGCTTGGTACACACGAAGAATTACTTGCAACGAATACCGTATACCAAGAAATTGTCGAAACACAACTAGAAAAAGGAGGGGTGCTGCATGAGTAGAACAGGGTTAGAAAAAGGACCGCGTATTGGCAGTATGACGTTTGAAAAGCCAAAAGATCAATTGTCGACTGTCAAGCGCTTATGGCACTACATGCAAAAGCAGCGCCTCGGTATTATTATCGCAATGATTACCGTTTTTGTGGCGACATTATTAAAAATTGCAGGACCATGGCTGATTGGTTATATCGTCGATCATTATATTATGAAGCTAGACATACAGGGAACGATTTCGATGTCGCTCGTATTAGGTGCGACCTATGTGGGATTATTTATTGCCACGTATATCCAAACGATTGTCATGATTTATGTGGCACAAAAAACGATTCAGCGTATACGCCGCAAACTATTTAAAAAAATTCAGGTGCTACCGCTTCGCTTTTTTGATGGCCGTCAACAAGGCGATTTAATGAGTCGTGTCACCAATGATATTGATAGCTTAAATATGGCATTAACGCAAAGTGTCACGCAAATTTTAACAGCCATCTTAACGATTATTGGAACAACGATTGCGATTTTTTGGCTCGATTGGCGCTTAGCACTTGTTGTTATGACTGTCATTCCATTAATTGTCTTTTTATCGAAGCAAATTATTAAGCGTTCAAGTGTTAATTATCGTGCGCGCCAAAAAGCATTGGGTGGGGTAAATGGTTTCGTTGAGGAATCGCTTAGTGCATCAGAGGTCGTGACGTTATTTGGTAAGGAAAAGCAGCATGTTGAGGAATTTCATCATAAAAATGAAGCGCTTCGTCATGCGGGTGTTCGCGCAGAAACGATTTCAGGTTTTATGGGACCTATCAATAATGCAATGAATAATGTTGGCTTGGGATTAGTCATTGGTGTCGGTGCATTGCTTGCGGTTAAAGGTTATACAACAATTGGGGTTATCGCCGCCTTTACGACGTATACACGCCAATTTTTCCAACCGATTAATCAGCTTTCTAATCTACTGAATGTTTTCCAATCAGCTATTGCTGGTGCAGAGCGTGTTTTTGAAGTATTAGATGAAGAGGAAGAAGTACTGGAGAAGCCTGCAACGAAGAAAATTGATAAACTCAAAGGGGATGTCATATTCAAAAATGTTGATTTTGAATATGAAGAAAATAAACCGATTTTAAAAAATATTTCCTTCCATGCAAAGCCTGGTGAAATGATTGCTTTTGTTGGACCTACTGGCTCAGGTAAAACGACGATTATTAATTTATTGTCGCGATTTTATGAGGCTAAGGCTGGCGACATTATGATTGATGATGTAGCAATCAATGCCTATGAACTCGCTAGTTTACGCGACCATATAGGCGTCGTGCTGCAAGATACGTATTTATTCTCAGGAACGATTCGTGAAAATATTCGCTTTGGGCGGCTAGACGCGACGGATGAGGAAGTAGAGCAGGCCGCAGAGATTGCGTATGCTCATCAATTTATTCGTCATTTACCCGCACAGTATGATACGCAAATTGCTTCTGGGGGTACAAATTTAAGCCAGGGGCAGCGGCAGCTAATTGCCATTGCACGTGCGATTTTAGAAGACCCTGATGTATTAATTTTAGATGAAGCGACGTCAAATGTCGATACGCGTACAGAGGTGCATATTCAAAAAGGACTGCATAATCTGATGCATGGCCGTACAAGCTTTGTTATTGCCCATCGTTTAAAAACGATTGAGCAAGCAGACCAAATTTTCGTGTTACAGCAAGGTGAGATTCATGAGCACGGAGATCATCAACAGTTAATGAAGCAACAAGGCTTTTATTATACAATGCAAACAAAGCTCGCAAATTAAAAAATACGTAAACAAAAAGACGCGTTCAAGTTATGTTGAACGTGTTTTTTTGTTGAAAATAGTATGCAATAATTGCCATGCTACAAGGATAAGCATCAAGGCACCTAATCACTCCAATCGACAAAAAGCCCAAATAACGCAGGAGCCGTAATAATAAAGAATTGATTGTGAGCGCGGTGCTCGTTAGGAAACCATTTTGTACTCACCGTACTGCCACCTGTTTGTGCACTGCCATAAAATAAACCAACAATAAAGACGCCGATAAGTAGTGTTGTATACGAACTAGCGAATGGTAGCAATGCGGCGGTAAGTCCAAGTAATAAGGCACTGAGGCCGATGACATATTTTTCGCCGTAACGGTCCATTAAACGTCCAAAAATCATCATCGAACATAGGGTCCTACATTTGTCATTGTAGAAATAAAGCCTGTTTGAAATTGTGTGAGTTGCCAATCGACTTGATAAAAAGCGGCGATGGTCCCCATACCATACGTAACAAAGGAGGTAACAAAGGAGCCAACAGTGAGTGCAAGCGTAGCGATGGCAACGATAAACCAACGATACATGAAAATCCCTGCTTTCTGGTGTACTATAAGTGTACAAACATTTCACAATACTGTGAAATACCATTTAGTAAGAGGGATATCAATAATATTGATAGGGATGACGATGTGACAAAAGCAGAAGCGGAGTGGGGGTTGTTACAGTAATTATTAGTAGACGAAAATCTAAGTTTGACCGCACGCCATACAAATTATTCGCAATCGGCATTGTCGATGAAAATAAAGCGTTTAGAGCAGGAGTTAGACGCTAAAGTTTTTGAACGAACACCGGTTGGCTTACAGCGTACAGCAGCAGGAGATGCTTACTTGCAGTTTTTAGCAACACAGCAGCAAGCCTATGCTCGGCTGATGACGAAGAGTGCTTGATTGTGCGATTACGACAAATCCACTGAAGCATTTTCAGGAGCTAACGTATGACAGGCTAGCAGAGGAAACATTTGCCGTGCTATCAGATAACCGTTATACGCAGACATTAGCCGCACAGGAACTAATACTGTATGCTATTCACCGCGATTGTGTCTATACACAAACTGTTTTGGCATGGCTAGAGGCACGGCAAAAACAGGTAACGGTAAAAATTTTGCCTTCACCTGAAAGTATTCGTGATTTTTTAACGGTGCCACAAACAATTACGGTGCTTAATGAAAGATTAGCTGAAGCATATCATTATACGGATGTTATCGCGCATGAACTCCCAATTTCGCAACAGCGTGATACAGTGTGGATTGCGAGGCATTCGACCAATGAAGTACTTCTGCAAATCAAAAAAATATTATGGCAATTAGAGGAGGACATGCAATATGCGCTTATTACTAACAGGATTTGAGCCTTTTTTAGATTATGAAGTAAACCCTACGATGCCTATTGTGGAAGCATTAAATGGTACGCAAATTGGTGAATACGATATTATCGGGCGTATCTTACCGGTCTCTTTTAAAGAAGCACAGCAAGCTTTTGTTGAATTAATAGAGGATATTGAGCCGGATAGCATTATTTCATTAGGTGTTGCGGTAGGACGCTTTCATATAACGCCAGAACGTGTGGCAATTAATATGCGTGATAGTAACGAGCCGGATAATGATGGCAATGCGCCACAAGGAGAGGCAATTCGAGATGGAGAGGCACCAAGCTATTTTTCGACACTTCCAGTACAAGAAATTGTCGATACCCTAAAGCAGGCAGGCTACCCAGCGAAAGTGTCTAATACAGCAGGGACGTATGTATGCAATACGATTATGTATGAAGGCTTACACTATGCTGCCACTCGTCAAATTCCATCGGGCTTTATTCATATCCCGGCGAATTTTGATTTAGCCATCGCTTTAGGTAATGTGCCTGGGTGGCATGATCGGGATTTATTGGCGACGATACAAATCGCTATTGAAACAGTGTTAAAAACTAGATAATTTGATAGTTGTAACATAAATTTAATCAAAAATTTAACAAAAAGGTTCGATTGGACTACTAGAAAATTGATATCATTAAAGTTGAGACGAGACATCTTAAAAGTTTTAGCAGTGAGCTATTACTTCATCTAGCTTGCACTGTCGACAAAAGCGACGTCTTTACGTGGCTTTTTTTGTTGGGCAAATAGAGATAAGATGCGTTAAATCAGAAGGGAGAAGCAACAAAAATTGAAAAATATAATACGATTTTTTGTTGTCGCTTTTAGTTTCATACTTTGTTTCATCGTCGTAAGTGAGTTGCAATTAACAGCTTCTGCAGTTGATGAACAGTCAGGAAAGCCTGATGGTAAAGTTCAATGGGAAGAGACACCGTATGTGACAGACTATACAAAAGGTGTTCAAACAAAAGCCGCAACAGGAATGATTATTGATGTATCAAAATGGCAAGGGAATATTAATTGGGCGAAGGTAGCAAAATCTACGGATTTAGCGATTATTCGTGTGCAATATGGTAGTTCAGTAGAAGATTATATGCATAAAACATATGAAATAGGTGCAAAAGCAAGTGGTGTACCATATGGTGTGTATTCATATATGCAAGCATCATCAAGCGCGAATGCGCGTATTGAGGCACGTAATTTAATTAATCGTGCGAGTAGTAGTGCAAAATTTTATGTAATTGACGTAGAAGAAATGACCAATACATCTGGTGAATCGATGCGTACAATCGTTAATGCATACGTCAGTGAATTACGTAAGCATACTGATAAACAAATTGGCTTATACATTGCACATCATATGTATAATAAATTAAATTTAGAGACGAAAAAAGCCGATTTTGCATGGATTCCACGATATGGCTCTGTGAAACCCGCGTATAGCTATGATTTATGGCAATATACAGATCGCGCGATAATTAGTGGTATTAATGGTCCTGTTGATGCGAATAAATTAGCAGCGGGTAAAAAAGTAAGTGATTTATTAAAGAAATCCCCATTAGCAACGAATTCACCGGTAACGCAAGCTTCAAATAGTTTGTATTATTCAACAAACCCACGTAAAGTCGTGCTTAAAGAAAATGTAGGTGAATACCGTGATGCGGCATTTAAAACTAAGATTCGTACATTAAAGAAAAATAAAATTGTTAAGATTGCAGGCGTAAAAACATTAGCAAATGGGACAACACGCTTGAAATTAGAAAATGGGCATTATATAACAGCAAATCGTAAAAATGTTTTAAAGGTTCGTAGTGATATTAATGAGTACATTACAAACGTTCCTGATCGTGTGTTGTTACGTCGTTATCAAATTGTTTATAATTCAAAAGATTTTACTAAAAAACATGAAATTCGTAAATATAATAAAAATACAACATTTGAAATTGCATCCATTGTGTACACAGCTAGTGGCACACCACGTTTAAAAACAGCATCTGGCAATTATTTGTCTGCACGTAAAGATATTACACGTGCTGTACTGACAAATATAAAGGATTATTATTATATCAATCCAAAACAAGTGAAAGTAGCACAAGATTTAAATGTATTCTCCACTGTTAATTTTAAAGCGAATGAAAAGCTTCGAATTGTACGAGCTGGCAAAAAATTAACGATTCAAGGCGTACGCTATACAAAAGATGGCGCACCACGCTTAGAAGTAGGGAAAAACCAATATATTACGGCTTATAAAGCACGGTTTCATTAAATAATTGGAGAGGCTGGGACATAAGTGAAAATTCCAGCCTTTAATAGAGAAGGTGATGTCGAATTTGACATCACCTTCTCTATTTTTATGTATAAATTGGGAATTACCATTCC